>CALJXB010000113.1 GCA_937974415.1 uncultured Kiloniellales bacterium | reverse complement strand
GAGGTGAAGCTGGAATAGAGCTCGAAGGACTCCATCGCGATGGGGCCGGCGCGCACCAGGCTGTGATCCGCCAGATAGTCCTGCAGCCGCGCCCCCGGGTTGCTCTTGAAGCGGGCCAGGGTCACGTGGGGCTTGAACTTGCGCGGCTCCGGCGGCATGCCGGCGCGGATCATGGCCTGCTCGATCTTCTCTTGCAGGCGCATCAGCTCGGCATTGGCTTCGACCCCGACCCAGAGGGCGCGCAGTTTGCGCCCATCGCCGAAGTGTCCGACGCCGTTCAGAGCAAGATCGAAACCGGGGCACTGGATCTTCGCCAAGGCATCGTCCACGTCCGCCGCCGCCAGGTTGTCCACCTCGCCGAGAAAGCGCAGAGTGAGGTGCAGGTTCTCGGGCTTCACCCAGCGGGCGCCGGGCAGGCCGTTGGCGAGCCCGGCGAGTCGCTCGCGGACGATTTCGGGCAGGGTCAGGGCCACGAATAGGCGCATGGCCGATCGCTTCCTTCCGGACGTGGACCGCTCCTGGAGCGAGTCTTCCTCAGGGGCACGGGTAAGTATAGATCTTGTGGAGTGACTCGATAGCGTTCAAGACCTCTTCAGACAAGACCAGATCCTTGGCCGCGATGCTGTTTTCCAGCTGGCTCAGGTCGGTGGCGCCGACGATGGCGGAGGTGAGGAACGGCCGGGCGAGCACATAGGCCAGCGCCATCCGGGCCGGATCGAGGCCGTGCTCCCGCGCCAGCGCGACATAGGCTGCCGTCGCCGCCTGGCCCTGTTCGCCGAAATAGCGCTTGTTGTTGGGGAACAGGGTCATGCGCGCGCCCTCCGGCCGCTGACCGCCGAGGTATTTGCCGGTGAGCGCGCCGGCCGCCACCGGGGCATAGGCGAGCAGCCCGCAGTCCTCGCGCAGCGCCACCTCGGCCAGGCCGGTTTCGAAGCTGCGGTTGAGAAGGCTGTAGGGGTTTTGGATCGAGACCATGCGCGGCCCCCGGCCGGCCTCCGCCAGGGCGAGGAAGCGCATGACGCCCCACGGCGTCTCGTTCGACAGGCCGACTGTTCGCACCTTGCCGGCGCGGACCAGCTCGGCGAGCGCGCCCAAGGTTTCCTCGAGCGGAGTCTCCTCGCCCGCGCGGTGCTCGTAGCCCAGCTCCCCGAAGGCCTTGATCGGCCGGTCCGGCCAATGGAGCTGGTAGAGGTCCACGTAGTCGGTTTGGAGGCGCCGCAGGCTGCCGTCGATGGCCTGGGCGATCTGCCGCCGGTCGAGCCGGGTCGGCTCGCCGCGTATGTAGTCGAGCCCGTCGGAGGGACCGGTCGCCTTGGTGGCCAGGACGATCCTATCGCGCCCGCCGCGGGCGGCGAGCCATTTGCCGATGATCTCCTCGGTGCGGCCACAGGTCTCCCGGCTCGGCGGGGCGGCATACATCTCGGCGGTATCGATGAAATTGATGCCCCGATCCAGGGCATAGTCCATCTGCTCGAAGCCCTCGGCCTCGCTGTTCTGCTCGCCCCAGGTCATGGAGCCCAGGCAGATGATGCTGACCTCGATGTCGCTGCGGCCCAGTCGCCGGTACTCCATTGGCGTCCCCTCTCGTTCTCGATGATCGATTGCGGCGATCGATTGCGGCGATCGATTGTCGGGCGGCTCACAGGATGAGCGCGAGCACCCCGGTGTAGCCGTACAGGCGGTCGTGGGAGATCTCGCCGTTGGCAAAAAAGCCGACCAGCGGAAACTCGCCCAGTTCGTCTCGGATCAGCTGCAGCTCTTCGGACTGGCTGCCGAAGAGATTGGGGCCCCGGGCCACGCAGGCGTAGTAGAGCCCGGCCCGCGGCGTGCCGTCGACGCGCCGCTTCACGTCGGCCAGCATGCGCTTCAGATCCTTCACCGCGGCGTTGTGGTCGCGTCGGCAGAACTGGATGCGGTCGCCGGCCGTGACGTGATGGCCGACGCCCAGCCAGCCCTGATCCGTGTCGATGCCCGTCAGGTTACGCACCAGGTAGTCGCCGGTGTCGGACTCGGCGATCGGGAAGGCGACATAGACATAGCCGCCGATGCGGCTCAGGTCGCGCGACAGAAGCTCGCCGATGTCCTCCCTGAAGACCTCCACCGCCGGCCGCTCGTCGATGGTCTTGACGACGTTGTTCTCCGCCTCGGTGACCAGGCGGCGCGGCCCGATGGGCGTGCAGCCCTGGCTCAAGCCCGTTACCACCTTGAGGTCGGGCGCGAAGAGCGCGCCGGAGAGCCCGCCCTGGGCAACCTCGCCGGCGACTTGCCACATCTCGCCCCGCGAGGCGCTGAGGCCGCCCACCAGGAAGGAGGCGCTGATCTCCGACAAGCGCGCCACCAGGTCCGGCAGGCCGACAGTGCGCGGATCGCCGTGCACGATGCCGAAATAGGGCGTGCGCTCGGCAATCCAGCGGCCGTGCCGGCTCTCGAAGTCGCCCAGGCCTTCGCTCACCGGCTCGACGATGCGGAAGGCCTCGGCCGGCAGGGCGCCGACCAGCACAACCACGGCCGGCCGGTCGTGCAGCTCCAGGCCGCAGGCGGACACGCCGGTGCCTACGGTGCCCAGCCAGTCCTGGATGCCGGTTGCCGCCCGCAGCCGCGCGACGATCTCGGCGAGGTCGCCCGCCAGCAGGTCGGTGGTATAAACCAGCCCCAGATTGGCGCCCTCGGGTGGCGCGGCGAGGGCCTCGAGGCAGGCCTGGAGCGAGTCCTGCCAGCCTTCGCCCGCCCCATAGGCCGCCCGGAATTGGCCGTCCGGCCCGCTCGAAGCGCCCGACTCAGCCATCGGCCGCCTCGGCTTTCTGGTCCCCGACATGAGTGTCGATCAGCCGCACCACCGACGGCAGAATGCGCTCGACCAGCAGCGCTACGCCCGCCGCGTTGGGGTGGATTCCGTCGGCTTGGTTGAGCTCAGGCTGCATCGCCACACCATCGAGGAAAAACGGATAGAAGGCCACCCCGTGGGCCTCGGCGAGGCGCGGGAAGACGGCATCGAAGGCTTGGGCGTAGTCGCTCCCCAGATTGCGCGGCGCCAGCATGCCTGTGAGCAGCACGGCGACGCCCTCGGCCTTGAGGCGGTCCAGGATGGCGTCCAGGTTCCGGTAGGTCTCGGCAGGGTCGATGCCGCGCAGTCCGTCGTTGGCGCCCAGCTCGACGATCGCCAGGTCCGGGCGGTCCGCGAGCGCCCAATCGAGCCGCGCCAGGCCGGCGGCCGTGGTATCGCCGGAATTGCCGCCATTCAGGACCTGGACCCGGTGGCCTTCGCGCTGGAGCGCCCGCTCCAGTTGGACGGGGAAGGTCTCGTCCGCGGCCAGGCCGTAGCCGTGTGTCAGGCTGTCGCCGAGCGCCAGGATGCGCAGCGGCGCGGCCTCAGAGGCGCTCAGCGCCACCGGCGAAAGCCAGAGCGCGAGCGCCAGCGCCCCACACAGGGCACGTAGGGTCGAAAACCTCCGCCGCTCGGTCATCGCAGCTCCTTCATCAAGTCCGAGACTTGTGCTCGCAGGCCCGCCGAGTCAACCGGAGCCGCGTCCTGATTGCTTGACAGGCGCGGCCGCCAGACCATATGCGACAGGGCTGCGGAGGGCCCCCAAGCCTTGAACCAACTCGAACCCGAGAAGACCCAGGACCCCGGACCGGCGGCGGAGACCGCCATGATCCGGCTCACGGACCTGGAGCTGACCCTGCCGTCGGCCGCCGGGCCGGTCGAGATCCTGCGCCGCCTGTCGCTCTCGATCGGGCGCGGCGAAACCGTGAGCGTGGTCGGCCCCTCCGGATCGGGCAAGACTTCGATGATGATGGTGATCGCCGGCCTGGAGCGGCCGAGCGCGGGGCGCGTCGAGGTCGCCGGCATCGACCTGGGGCCGCTCGACGAGGACGCACTGGCCCTGTTTCGCCGCCGTGCCGTGGGCATCGTATTCCAGGCCTTCCACCTGATTCCCACCATGACCGCCCTGGAGAACGTCGCCGTACCGCTGGAGCTGGCCGGGCGCGGCGACGCCTTCGAGCGCGCCGCCGACTGCCTTGGCCTGGTCGGCCTCGACCATCGCCTGACCCACTACCCCGGCCAGCTCTCGGGCGGCGAGCAGCAGCGCGTCGCCCTGGCCCGCGCCTTCGCGCCGGAGCCCGATCTGCTGCTGGCCGACGAGCCGACCGGCAACCTGGACGGCGAGACCGGCGACCATGTCATGGACCTGCTGTTCGACCTGCGCGACCGCCACGGCGCCACCTTGCTGCTGATCACCCACAACCCGGATCTCTCGGAGCGCTGTGCCCGGCGCATCGAGCTGGTGGACGGGCGCATCCTCGACGACGCCTGACGGCGGGCCCGGCCCTTGGCATCGCATTCCGACCGCCAGACCAACCTTCGGGCCGGCTGGGCCATCGCCGCCCGCTTGGCCCGCCGCGAGCTCAGGGCCGGGGTCCACGGCTTCCGCATCTTCCTCGCCTGCATCGCCTTGGGCGTCGCGGCCATCACCGCGGTCGGCTGGGTCTCGGAGGCCATGCTCGCGGGCCTGCGGCACGATGGCCAGAGCATTCTCGGCGGCGACCTGGAGGTCCACCTGCGCCACCGCGAGATCGAGCCCGAGCAACGGGCCTGGCTGGCGGACCATGGCGAGCTATCGGCGATCACCGAAATGCGTACCATGACCCGCGCCGGCACGCCGGCCGGCGGCGGGAATGCGCCGGCTGCCGGCGAGCGCCGGCTGGTCGAGCTGCGCGCCGTCGACGAAGCCTATCCCCTGTACGGCAGCGTCGGCCTCGAGCCGGCGCTTCCAATTCAAGACGCGCTCGCCGAGCGCGACGGCGTCTGGGGTGCGGTGGCCGAGGCAGCGCTGCTCGACCGGCTCGGCCTCGCCCCCGGCGATTATCTGGAGGTCGGCGGCCTGGCCTATCGAGTGCGTGCAGTCCTGGTCGACGAACCGGACAAGATCAGCCACGGCTTTGCCTTCGGGCCGGGTGTGCTGGTCGCCCGATCAAGCCTGGCTGAAACGGATCTGATTCAACCGGGCAGCCTGATATCCTACCACTACCGCCTCCGGGTTCCGCCGGGCACCGATGTCCCGGCCCTGCGCGACGACCTCGTTGACGCCTTTCCCGACGCCGGCTGGCGGGTGCGCGACACCCGGGCGGCGGCGCCGGGCGTCCGGCGCTTCATCGACCGGCTCACGCTCTATCTGAGCCTGGTCGGCCTGACCACCCTGCTGGTCGGCGGCCTCGGGGTGATGAACGCGGTCAAGAGCTACCTGGACGGCAAGCTTGCGACCATCGCCACCCTCAAGTGCCTCGGCGCGACCCGGCGCCAGGTCTTCCAGGTCTATCTGATCCAGATCGCCGCGATCGCGCTGATCGGCATCGCCATCGGGATCCTGGTCGGGGCCGGCGCCGCGGCCACGGTGATCTGGGCCCTGGGCGACCGCTTCGGCTGGCAGGCGGCGACCGGCTTCTATGGCCAGCCCGTGATCCTGGCCATCCTGTTCGGACTCCTGGTGGCGGCGATTTTCGCCTGGCTGCCGCTGGCCCGGGCCGGCCGGATCTCGCCGGCCAGCCTGTTCCGTGCCCTCCTGGCGCCCGAGACCGCCCGGGCGGGCCTGCGCGCTTGGATCGCGGTCGTGCTCGGCGTCGGCCTGCTGGCCGCGATCGCCATCTGGACCGCCAACGACCGCTGGATCGCCTTCCTCTTCGTGTGCGGTGCAGCGGGCAGCTTCGCCGTGTTCCGCGCCGCCGGCCTTTTGGTGGTGGCGGCGGCGCGCCGTCTGCCGCGGCCGAAGCGGGCCGGCTTGCGCCTGGCGCTCGCCAACCTGCACCGGCCGGGGGCGCCGACGCCCTCGGTTGTGCTGTCGCTCGGCATGGGCCTGACGGTGCTGGTCGCCATCGCCCTGGTCGAGGGCAACCTGAACCGGCAGATGCGCGAAAGCCTGCCGGCCGACGCCCCGGCGCTCTATTTCCTCGACATTCAGCCCGGCCAAGCCGAGGACTTCGACCGCACGGTCGAGGCCGTTGCCGGGCTCGAGGAGCTGCGCCGGGTGCCCATGCTGCGCGGGCGCATCACGGCGGTGAACGGCACGCCGCCGGATCTGCTCGACATCCCGCCCCACGTGGCCTGGATCTTTCGCGGCGACCGGGGCCTCACCTGGACGAGGCAGCCGGTGGCGAACGCGGCGCTCAGCGCCGGCGAGTGGTGGCCCGAAGACTACGACGGGCCGCCCCTGGTCTCCCTCGACGCAGAAGTGGGCGCGGCCATCGGCATCGGCCCCGGCGACCGGCTCACCATCAACGTCCTGGGCCGGGACGCCGAAGTGGAGATCGCCAACCTGCGGGTGATCGACTGGGAGACCCTGGGCATCAATTTCGTCCTGGTCTTCTCGCCGGGCTTCCTCGAGGCCGCGCCCCAGACCCAGATCGCCACGGTCAAGGCGACGCCGGCGGCGGAAACCGCCATCGAGCAGGCGGTGACCGAACGTTTCGCCAATATTACGGCGATCCGCGTGCGCGATGCTCTGGAGACCGTAGCCCAACTGATCGGCCACATGGCGACCGCCCTGCGCCTCACCGCGGCGGTCGGATTGGCCGCCGGGGTCATGGTGCTGGCCGGCGCCGTGGCGGCCGGGCACGAACGGCGGGTTTACGACGCCGTGGTGCTCAAGGTCCTGGGCGCCCGGCGGCGCACGCTGGCCCGGGCCTTCCTGGTGGAATACGGCCTCTTGGGCCTGGTCACCGCCGTCATTGCCGCGGCCATCGGCACCCTCGCCGCCTATTACGTCATGACCGACCTGATGGAGCTCGGCTTCACTTTCCTGCCGGGCACGGCCGCTGCAACGGCCTGCCTTGGCGTCCTGGTGGCGCTTTTACTGGGCTTTTGGGGCACTTGGCGCGCGCTCGCGCAGAAATCGGCACCGTTGCTCAGAAACGATTGATATTACGGAAATTTAATGGACTTCTCCTAAGCTGAACCACCACGAATCAAGTTGATATTCGAGTTGATTCGGTGGCGAAAAAAGCCCATATCATGGGGGCATTCACGAGTTTCACGGAGCATAGAGGCTAAATCATGGCTTTTGACCCTCAACGCACGACCATGACCCGCGCCGAGGCCGCGCGCGCCGATATCGATGTCGGCCTGCGCAGCTACATGCTTCGGGTCTACAACTACATGTCCCTGGGCGTGGCCTTCACCGGCGCAATCGCCATGACGGTGGCGATGAACGCACAGCTGATGGCGACGGTTCAGTCGACGTTTTGGCTGTTCTTCATCGGCATACTAGGCCTCGGCTGGTTCGCCCCGAAGCTGATGGTCTCCAAGTCGATTGCGACGGCACAGGTCTGTTTCTGGGTTTACGCGGGCTTGTGGGGTGGGCTGCTCGGCCCGATGCTTTATCAATACGCCCAGATCGACCCAATGCTGATCGCCCGCGCCTTCTTCATTTCGGCGGGTGCGTTCGCCGGCATGAGCCTGTTCGGCTACACCACCAAGAGGAACTTGGCCCCCATCGGCGCGTTCCTCTGCATGGCCACGTTCGGCTTGCTGATCGCGATGCTCGTCAACGTGTTCTTTATCCAGAGCACCGGCTTCGATTGGGTGATATCCATCGGTGTGGTTCTGGCCTTCTCGGGGCTCACGGCTTACGAGACCCAGATGATCAAGAACATGTACTACGAGAGCGATGGCCACGACGTGACGACCCGCAAGGCGATCTTCGGCGCCTTCCTGCTCTATGGCGCCTTCATCACCATGTTTGTCTGGATCCTGCACATCCTGGGCATGATGCGCGGCGACTAACCCGCCACAAGCAAACGGCAAGACCGAAGGCCCGGGGGCGACCCCGGGCCTTCTTCTTTCGTACTCCCGTTCCTTGGTAAGGCCTAGCCTTTGAACAGGTTCCTGCCGATCACCAGGTCGAAGGTGCCGGCCAGCGCGCCGGCCTCGACCTCGGGCGCCGGCTTGGCGGCGACCAGGACGCTTTCGCGCTCGAGCGGGTCGCGGATGCGCCCGAACAGGCCGTCGCGCTCGTTGCCAGGCTCGCCGCGCAGGTACATCTGGGTCACCAGGGCCTCGAAATCCGACCCCAGCACGGCGACATGGATGTGGGGCGTGCGCCCCGGATAGGCGACCGGCCGGATGGTGCGGAAGCGATAGGCGCCCTCGGCGTCCGTCGTCGCCGTGCCGAATCCCTGGAAGTTGGGGTCAGCCCGGCCGCCCCGGTCGCGGGGGTGATGGTAGTAGCCGCGCGCGTCGCACTGCCAGATCTGTACTTCCGTGCCGGCGAGCGCCCGCCCGTCGGGATCCAGCACCCGGCCGAAGAGGTGGAAGACTTCGCCGGCAGCCTGCTCGGGGCGACCGGCGATCTGCACCAGGTCGTTGTCGGAATCGAGCGGCAG
>CALJXB010000112.1 GCA_937974415.1 uncultured Kiloniellales bacterium | reverse complement strand
ACGACTTACGGCGAGCGCACGCCATGGCGCGCGCCAGGAGACTTGGGGCAGGCTCGTGAAGATTCTCCTAGGGCTGCTGACCACAGGCTTCATGCTGGCAGCCTGCGCCGGCACCGAACCCGCACCCTCAAAGCGTGCGGTCCTGGTGCAAATGCTGGCCACCAGCGCCCAGCTCTTCGTCGAGCGCGAAGGCGGCGTCAGGCGCTCGGGCTCGGGTGTGATCTTGTCGACGGACCTGCCCGAGGGCAGGGTCGCGATCATCACCACGGCACACACCCTCGAGCCGCCCGTCGCGCAATCGGCCTATGTAGTCGCCGGAACGAAGAGAGAGCGCATTCCCGCCGATATCGTGGCGGTCGATACGGACCGGGACCTCGCCCTCGTGACCGCATCCGTGGCCGGTGTGTCCGAAGCAGCCCTCGCCGGTGGCGCCGAGCTGGCGGACGAGATTCTCATCGTCGCCTTTCCCTGGGGGCGCGAACGCACCGTGGTAAACGGCGCGGTCAGCCAGATTGCCGCCCAGGCCTCGATCGAGGACCCGCTCTCGATCTCCGGACCGGTGGGGCTGGTGGATGCAACGGTCAGCTACGGAATGAGCGGCGGCGGCGTGTTCGATAGGGGAACCGGTCAATTGGTCGGCTTGGTGCGCGGCTACCGCACCGCCCACCTCTCGCTGTCTTCCCAGGACACGCCCCTGAAGCTTCCGATCGCCGGAGAGACCACCGTCATCTCGACCCGCGACATGGTCTGTTTTCTGCGGTCGGTCGGTTACGAGGGCCTGATCGCAAACAGCGCAGCGGCCGCCATTCCCGAACGCGACTGCGCGACACCAAGATGAAATACGGGACAAAGAGAAGGAGGGCGCGTTAAATTCGCGCCCTCCCTAAAGCGGTCTCCGGCCAAATTCGCGTCGTCTGCGTGGTTCAGCTTGGCCGGGTACCGCCCCTATATGCCACTGGTCTCGGTCAGCGACTTAATTGGATGGCGCGACCTCGGTGGCAATCAGCTGGCCGTCCCGTTCCTCGAAGGACACGGTCACTTCCGTGCCGGGCTCCAAGCCGTCCATCGACACGCCTTCATCGATCGTGAAAGTGGTGCCGTCTTCCAATATCAAGCTGCCCGTGGACGCATCGACCGCGGCGACCTTGCCGGCCGCCTCCTCTGCATTGGCGATGCCGACCGAGAATAAAAACGCGAGGGCAGCAATAGGTGCAACAAACTTGTTCATGAGCATCCGCTCCCTGTTACTGAACTGATTTCGGAACCGGCCCTCTCAAACGAGAGCTCCCCTAGTAAACAGCTAGATCGGAGATTGGTTCCCCAAGCCGCGGCGGCGGCGATGCCTGTGCCCGAAGGGCCCTGGCGAAAGCGGCCGGCGGATCAAGCTTTGCCGAAGGAGCCCGCCCGGGCGGCCAGGGTCGCCGGCGCCGAAGGGCCGGCCGCAACGGTCTCGTCGCGGCCATCCGGGGCCGCTTCGGATTCCGCTTCGTCCTTATCGGCGACCTCGTCGGCGACCTTGGCTTCGGACTTGGCTTCGGTCTTGGCTCGCAAACGAAGCTTGAGCGCGATCGTCGTACCCGGAGGCCCCGAGACCTCCAAGTCTTCACCCAACTGACGGGCAAAGGCGGAGATCAGCGACATGCCAACGCCCCGACCCGCCACCACCGTCGTGGAAAGGTCCGTGCCGGCGCCGTAGCCGACGCCGTCGTCACGGATCGTGAGCAAGGCGCTGGTCTCGTCGAGGGTATGGATGGCGACCAGAATCTTCCCCGCCCGACCGTCCGGAAAGGCATGCTTGTAGGCATTGGTGACCGCCTCGGTGATCAGCAGCGCAATCGGGACGGCACGCTCCGAGGCAATGGTAATATTATGGACGTCCGCCTCGATGCGGATCGGTCGCTCGGCCCCGCTCAGGGTATCGTGCAGGACCTGGCAGAGCTCGCCGACGAAAAGCCGCAGCTCGACGATGCGCACATCCTCGCTCTCGTAAAGATAATGATGCACCAGCGCCAAGGCACGCACCCGGGTCTGCACCTCTTCCAGCGCCTGATGGGCCTGGGCGGAGGTCACCGAGCGCAAATGAATGTTGAGCAGGCTGGTGATGGTTTGAAGGTTGTTCTTGACCCGATGATGGATCTCCTTGAGCAGGGTGTCCTTTTGCGCAAGCGAAGAGCGCAGATCGTTTTCCCTGGCCTCGAGCCGATCGGCCATGTTCACCAGGGTGTTGCCGAGGTCCCGCAGCTCGACCGGCGCGCGGCTGAAATCGACCCGCGCGGAAAAATCCCCGCGGCTATAGGCGCGCGCGGTCCGCCGAAGCTGGGAGACCCAGCGCGTGACCCAGAGTCGGGTGCCAATGATGGCCGCGAGAATGCCGGCCAGCCAAATCGCCGCCAAGCTCAAGAGCCGCGCCAGCAAGTCCCGCTCAATCCACCCCAGGGTCGTGGCCGACGGCAGCCCAAATAGCACGATGACGTTGCCGTGGGGCAAGGCGACGCTGCTATAGACCCGCATTTGCCCGTCGTTGCCGATGGCCTCGAAATCGACCAGTTTTCGATCGACGACCTGCTGCAGCGTCGCCGCGTTCGGCATGGCCGCTTCGGTCTGATCGAGTTCGAATTTCGAGCTGGTCAAAACGATGCCGTTCTTGTCGAGCAGGAACACGCTGCCTTCCGGCGGGACCCCGGACGCCCGTACGAAAAGGCTCAGCCAATCCAAATCGATATCGATGTGGAGGACGCCCTGGATCTCGTTGTCGTCGTCGCGAATCGGAGAAGCGGCGACGATCACCGG
>CALJXB010000111.1 GCA_937974415.1 uncultured Kiloniellales bacterium | reverse complement strand
ACCGTCTTCGGAAACTCTTGGGCAGCGAGGTTATCGTCACCAACGATGCGGAGGTGTCGCTCGACGGGCAACTGATCGCGAGCGACATCGGCGAGTTCGAGGCCCGCGCGGCAACAGAGCAGGCCAGCGAGGTCGAGGCGGCCTGTCGGCTTTACCTTGGCGACCTGCTTGCCGGTTTCGCCACGCAGGAGGAAGCTTTCGAGTCCTGGCTGGCCGAGGAGCGGTGGCGCGTCAGGGAACAAGCGGTCGCCGCAATGCTCGCAGCGGCGGAAGCGGCACTGGCGGCCGATCGGACGCAGCCGGCTCTCGACTTCGCCCGCCAGGCGCTGGCGCAGGACGACCTTAGCGAGGCCGCGCACCGGATCCTGATTCGCTGTTTTGCGGCGGCCGGCCGAAGGACCGAGGCGCTGCGGCAATACGAGACCCTCAAGGCCCATTTGCAAGATCAGCTCGGGGTCTCGCCCGAAGCGGTCACCCGGGAGCTGGTGGCGAAAATTCGCGGGCCCGACAGCACACCGGATGGCGATGGCGCCATGACGGTCGGCCCGGTTCGCCCGCCCCTCCCCGACGGCCCCTCCATCGCCGTCATGACGTTCACCGCGATTTCCGGCACCCAGACGGAAGATACCATTGCCGAGGGCCTGGCCGAAGACATCGTGACGGCGCTCTCCAAGGTGTCGAAGATTCTGGTGGTCGCCCGCGCCTCCACGAGGCAATACAAAGACCAGGACGTCAGCCCGCAGCAAGTCAGCCGGGACCAAGGCGTGCGCCATGTCTTGAGCGGCGCGGTGCAGATCGGCGGCGATCAAGTGCGGGTGACGGCCCAGCTGATCGACGCTTCGAGCGGTCACCAGATCTGGGCTGACCGCTACGACCGCTCGCGCGGCGATTTTTTGGGCCTCCAGGACGAGATCACCAGAGAAGTGGTCTCGGCCCTTCAGGTCCAGCTGACCGACGGCGAGCAGGCGCGCGTCTGGGCACGCGGCACGCGGGACCTCAAAGCCTGGGAGAATATCGTCCGGGCGACCGAGAAGTATCACTCCCATCATCGCGACGAGATCCCAAAGGCGCGAGACCTTGCCCTTGAAGCGACTCGCATCGATCCAGAGTTCGCCGCTGCCTGGGCGGTTTTGGGCTGGACCTATTGGGTCGAGGCCCGGTGGGACTGGTCGGAGCGGCGGGACGAATCGCTGGGCACGGCGTACGAACTGGCGCACCGGTCCTTGCGCATGGATTCGCATCTACCGGACGGTCTTACGCTGCTGGCGGTGACCGAACTTCACCTTGGCCGCCACGACGAGGCCTTGGCCACCTTCGAGCGGGCCTGCCTTTCAGCACCAAATCACTCCTATGTGGCGGCCCTTTGCGCCTACGCCCATAGCTACGCCGGCGATTGGAGGATCGCCATCGCGCAGATCACCCGCGCGGTGCGGCTGAGCCCGTCCCATCCGGTTTGGTATCTGAACACGCTCGGGCGCGGCCATTGGATCAACGGCGATGTGGAGACGTCTGTCGCGATCTTTCAGGAGTCGGCCCGGCGCGACCCGGATGTGGCCATTCCTTACGCCAACCTCGCAACGATCTTTGGCGAAACCGGCCGCCTGGCGGAGGCCGAACCGGTGGCGAAGAAGCTGCTGGCGCTCGAGCCGCAGTTCTCCGCCCGGGCGTGGTGCGCCAACAATCCATTCCGCGATGATGCCCGGCGCAAGTTCGAAGTGAGGTCGCTTCTGCGGGCCGGTCTTCCCGCGTGACCACAGGAATATCCGCGCTCTGACGTGGTTTTGACGCCCCTGCAACGGCGCCGGCCACACTGCGATGACCGGCCGTCGCCATACTAGCCCGTGGTTTTCACATGGCATGAAACGACGGGAGCACCGAATCATGAGCATTCAAGACACCATCGCGGCCTATGCCGAGGGTTGGACCCTGGGCGACAGCGAGAAGATCATGAGCGCCGTATCGCCCGACATGGTGCTGGACGATCCCAACGTCGGCAAGATCGACCGCGACGCCCTGCCCGACTACATCGCCGGTTTGAAGTCTGCGGTGGCCGAGTTGCGCGCCGGAGAGGCCCACGACACGCTGATGGACATGAGCGAGGTCGTCATCAAGGACGACGAAACGCCGGTCTCGATCTGGGCCTGGTTCACGGTTCCCGGCACCGCTCTTGCCGGTAGCGCCCTCATCAAAGTGGCTGACGAGGGTGTTGTCGAAGAACGCATCGCCTACTACACCTCCTTGCCGAAGTAACGGCCGGCGCCGAACGCGCGTGCGCGGGAAAAAGGTGGAGGACGGAGAGGGATGATGTCCCAGCGACAAGATCACCTGAACGCCTATGTCGAAGGGTGGCGCTCAATGAATGCCGAGCGCGTCCTCTCCGCCCTCGCCGAGGGCTTCGTGTTCGACGACCCGGCACTTCCCGAACCTGTCACCAAAGCGACCATGGCGGCTTACATGTCGTCGTGGGGGGACAGGGCCAAGGGCTCGAGCGGCACCTGGCGGTACGAGAATTCCCACGAGGTCGCTCAAGACAGGGACGGGATCCTCCTGCGCTGGAAGTGGTGGCGCTTCACCGGCAGCACGCTCCAGGGAACGGCGCTCACCAAGACCAGCGACGACGGCATGCTGTTCGAGCGCATTACCTATTATCCCAGTACATCCAGCCTGGCAGCCCGAAACGCGGCCGGTCTCGTCATGTGCGAGGCGGAGGTGGCGTGGCAAGGCTGGTCGGCCGGCGGCGAGCGGACCGATGAGCCCCGCTACAAGACCTTCTTCGGCGACGGCAGCCAACCGACCGGCGGATTGGTGCAAGGCATCCTGGAGTATCCGCCGGGTAGCCGCAGCCGAGCGCATTGGCACTCGCCGGCCGAGACCTACTACGTGCTGGCGGGCGGCGGCGTGGGACGGATCGGCGACGAGACCTTGCCGATCGGCCCGGGCGATGCCGTATATGTGCCAAGCAGCGCGGTGCACGCCTTCGAGAACACCGGTTCCGAGGCCCTGAGAGTCCTCTGGACCCTCAACTGCGACCGGGTCGACGAGATCGACTTCCACTATCTCGACTGAGGAGATCCCGCCCTATCCGGGATTGCGGGCGGTGATCTTCCAGGAGCTTGAGCCCATGACGATGCCCTCGGGCGTCTCGTAGCGGCTGAGCTCGGCGGTGAGAGCGGCCGCGATTTCGTCCTGACGCCGCTCGGCCTCCTCGCCGGCCTCCCGGTAGACCTCGCCGGCCGGACCGAGGGCGATCTGAAAGCCGATGGCGTCCTCCGCCGAGCGGCCCACCACCAGCGGCACGTCGATGCGCTCGAACTCGATGCCGGTGTAGCCGGCGATCTCGAGCTGCTTGGTGACCATCTCCTGGTTGGCCATGGAAAACGGACCCGGACCGCAGGTCCGCGCGTCCTCGCCCGGCGGCGGCAGGAATTGCAGCACGATCTCCTTGGGCAGGCCGAGCCAGGGGTTATCGTCGATGGTGCGCCAGACGATCATGGTCATGACGCCGCCCGGCTTGAGCGAGGTCCGCATGTTGCGAAGCCCCTGAACCGGGTTCTCGAAAAACTGGGTGCCGAAGCGCGCGAAGCAGAAGTCGTGCACCGGCTCGAAAGCAAAGGTCTGGGCATCGCCTTCCACGAAGGTGACGTTCGTCACTCCGGCGGCCTGAGCGTCGGCACGGCCGATCTCGAGGAAGGCCGTGCAGCAGTCGATGCCCAGCACCGAGCCGGACGGGCCGACACTTTGGGCCAGCTGAATGGCCGTGTCGCCGAAGCCGCAGCCGACGTCCACCACCGTGTCGCCCTCGCCGACCTCCAGGGAGGGGAAGACCTCGGCGCTGTGGTGGGTGAGGCCGTCCACCAGGATGTGGCGGTACTTGATGAATTTAGGGACGAGGATCTCGTTCCAGAAATCGACGAACTCGTTGCCCGCCTCGGGGGCCTCGGCCGTACTCATGATGCTTACCTCCTGTGTGCCTAGCCAGGTCTTCGAAATCCGCCTCACTGAGCCAAGGTGAACTCGCCTTCGAACTCGGACATATGGCGACCTTCGGTCAAGGGCGTCGACTTATAGCTCCCTTGGCCGGCAATCCCGGCATACTTGCCGGTTCCAGTCACGATTTCCCAGCTTCCAAGCTCTTCGCCCTTGCCCCGCGACCAGGTGCTCGTCCGCGTTCCATCCTCGTCGGCATGCAGGCAGATGCCTTCGCCCCAGGTGCCCTCCGCGTCCCAGAACCCGGCCCCATGGCATTCGACCGAGCCCGTCTTGAAAGGCCCGGCCGAGTACTGCGAAACGCCCGTGCCATGCCACATCCAGTAGCCGGTGCCCTCGCCGGTCTCCCAGCCCTGCTCATCGACGACAAAAAAGTTGGTACCTTTCATTGGCTCGCCTGCGAGCGCGCTCAAAGGGAAGAGCAGCAGGGCGAGAAGCAGTGCCAAGCGTGTCATGACGGCCTCCCAGGCTCGGTTGTTCGACGGCACAGCCTAACGCGAAACAGCGAGAATCGGAAAGCGCCGCAATGTTTGGCGAGTTTCCCGGCGTCAGAGCTCGTAGATCCACTCGCGGGCCATGCCGGTCTTGAGGTGGTAGAGGTTGTGGCAGTGGAAGAACCAGCGCCCCGGATTGTCGGCCAGGAAGACGAAGCGAAGAGTCTCCTCCGGCGCCACGTTGACCGTATGCTTGAGCGCCGCGAAGCGCGGATCGAGGCCGGGGAGCATGAGCCGGAAGAAGTGGCCGTGCAGGTGCATGGGATGGATCATGGGCGTGGTGTTCTTCATGGACACCTCGACCAACTCGCCGCGCTTCACGATCATGGGCTCGGCGTCGGGCCAGACCTGATTGTCGATCGACCAGACGTATTTCCTCATGTCGCCGTTCAGGGTCAGCTCGTAGACCCGGTCCGGCTTGGCGAAGGTGCCGGTCGGCTCGGGCGCCTGGAGCTGGTCGTAGGCGAGCTGGCGCGGGCCGAATTTGGGCTTCGCGGCGTTGACCTTGGGCGCCGTGCCGGGCGCATGGAGCACGCCGAGCGCCTGGCCGGCGCCGCCTAGTGCCTCGGCGTGAATCGTGGCGCTGGTCTCGCCCATGGTGAGCAGCACGTCGTAGCACTCCGCCGTCGCCATGAGGAACCAGTCGACCTCGACCGGCCGCACCGCCGGCCCGTCGGCATGGGTGATGGTGAGCGGGTGGCCGTCGATCATGACCTTGAAATAGCTCGAGGCCGAACCGTTGATGAAGCGCAGGCGCACCCGCTCGCCGGGCCGCGCCGCGCCCGACCAGAAATTTTTGCCGCCCCGGCCGTTCAAGAGGAAGCTTGGATAGTCCACGTCGGCCAGGTCCGGGCCTGCGTCCATCTGCATGCCTTGCGACTCGCCTTCCTTGATCAGTCCCGGAATGATCTCGTAGGGATCCGAGTGCAGCCAGTCGGCCAGGAAGATGACGTAGTCCCGGTCGTAGGCGAGCGGCTCGTCCTTGGGCTCGACGATCAACGGCCCGGAATGGCCGAGCTGCTCCTGGAGCGAAAAGTGGGAGTGGTACCAATAGGTGCCGTTCTGCAACAAGGGGTACTCGTAGACGAAGCTCTGCTGGGCCGCGATCGCCACCTGGCTGATATCGGGCACGCCGTCCATGACGTCTGGCACCAGCATGCCGTGCCAATGGACCGTGGTCGGTTGGTCGGCCAAGTGGTTCTCAACCCGGACCCGGAAGGTCTCGCCCTCGGTGAAGCGCAGCTCGGGGCCGGGCAGCCGGTCGTTCAGGAGAATGGCCGGCACGGCCTTCTCGCCGTCCGGATTGATTTCGGCGCGCTGGACCTTGAGCACGTAATCGGCAGGATTAGGCGCCGGCACGAGACCGGCCCCGGCGGCTCGGGCGGCCCCCACGGCTTTGGGCAGGGTCAGGCCGGCCAAGCCGAGGCCCGCGCCCTGGAGCAGCCGGCGGCGTGAGACGCCGGTGCTGATCTTTTCATGACCCGTCATAACGCTCCCTCCCTGTAACTAGAGCCCGTCGGGAATGCGGCACGTCGCTGGCTGGTGTATAGCGGATTCGCCCGACACCCTCCAATACGGGCAGCCGCTTACAGGACGCCTGGGTTACTCGCCGGGCCGGGTGGCCAGGTGCCGTTCCAGCATGCGAAGAACAACTACGATCTCGGAGTCGTTCAGCCGGCCGTGGTTTTCCAGGAAAACCGGGATGTCGCGCCCGCTATAGCGGCCGACCAGCCGGTTGCCCCTGAGAACGAGCTCCCTGCGCGCGAGCACGACCGCCCGGTCGTGACATATGAGGCATTGTTCGCGAAACAGCCCGCCCGCTTCCAGGATGGCGGCGAGGTGCGCCACCATCACATCGACTTCGAGGGGCTCAAGCCTGCCATGACCGCCGGCGAGGAAGGGCCGCAGTTCCTTGCCGCTGTCGCGCCCAACGATTTGGTCGCCGCGCCGCGCGAGATTGTCAGGCACGAACTCGCCCGCGTGGGGCGCGTGGCAGCCGGCGCAGCGCTCCTCGTAGAGCACGTGCGGATCGAGAGTCTGCGCAGAGGTCGCCCCACTGGCGATCGACAGGACCGCGAACGCAAGGGTTAACGCAGCTAGAACCAGGGACGGCATGGGCTGTCACGTGAGGTTGGCGCTCATTCGAACGCTTCGGATGCTCGCAGAAGAGCTTGTGAGGTTCCGGCTTGCGGATCAAGGACGGTATCGAGCGCAGATCCAAACTCCTCCGCCGTTGTGGACGGCGGTTTCGTCAGCGGGATCATACCTCGGATGGATTCCCTCTTGCGGCTCGGCTAATCTTCACTGCGAGGAAGGAGTTCTTACGATGAAGACCTGCGGCGAGGTGCTGGTCGAGATCCTGGAGAACTACGGGATCGACACGGTATTCGGCATACCGGGCGTGCACACGGTGGAGCTCTACCGCGGCCTGCCGAGCACCGGGATCCGCCACATCACCCCGCGCCACGAACAGGGCGCCGGCTTCATGGCCGACGGCTATGCCCGCGCCGGCGGCCGGCCCGCCGCGTGCTTCATCATTTCCGGGCCGGGCATGACCAACATCGTCACCGCCATGGGCCAGGCCTATGCGGACTCGATTCCCATGCTGGTCATCTCCAGCGTCAACAACACCCACGAGCTGGGCCTCGGCGAGGGGCGCTTGCACGAGCTGCCCGACCAGCGGGGCCTGGTCGCCGGGGTCTCGGTGTTCAGCCACAGCGTGATGAGGGCGGCCGAGCTGCCCTCGGTCTTGGCCCGCGCCTTTGCGGTCTTCGACAGCGCCAGGCCGGGTCCGGTCCACATCGAATTGCCGCTGGACGTGATCACCGCGCCGGGCGACCAGCTCCTGCGCGCGCCCCACCGGACCGGCAGCCGCCCGGGACCGGATCCGGACGCAATCGCCCGGGCGGCGGCGCTGCTGCGCGGCGCCAAGGCCCCCTTCGTGGTGCTCGGTGGCGGCACGGTCGATGCGGCGCAGGAGGCCCGCGCACTGGTCGAGCGGCTCGGCGTGCCGACCGCCCTCACCATCAACGCCAAGGGATTGCTGGCGCCGGGCCACCCTCTCAGCCTCGGCAGCCTCCTTCCGCTGGCACCGGCGTTGGAGGCGCTGCAGTCGGCCGACGTGGTCCTCGCCGTCGGGACTGAGCTGAGCGAGACCGACACCCTGCTGTTCTACAGCCAGCTCAAGCTCGCCGGGAAGGTGATCCGGATCGACATCGAGGCCGAGCAGCTGACCCGCAACGCCCTGCCCGACGTCGGCCTCTGCTGTGACGCGGGCCTGGCCATGGGGGCGCTCGCCGATGCGCTGGACGGCTTCGCGCCGGACCGGGCCGCGGCCGAGGCGCGCGTCGCCCAACTGCGCCAGGACTGCGATCCGCTGATCCTTCCGGCCTACCAGGCGCACGGCCGCTTCCTCGACCTGGTGGCCGAGGCCCTGCCCGGCGTCATCGTCGTCGGCGATTCCACCCAGCCGGTCTATGGCGGCAACCTGACCTACGAACCCGCCGGGCCGCGGGCGTACTTCAACTCCTCGACCGGCTACGGCACCCTGGGCTACGGCCTGCCCGCGGCCTTCGGGGCCAAGCTTGCAAAGCCGGACCGCCCGGTGGTGGCGCTGATCGGCGACGGCGGTATCCAGTTCACCATCGGCGAGCTGGCGAGCGGGGTCGAGCTGGGACTGGGGGTGCCGGTCCTGGTCTGGAACAACCGGGGCTACGGCGAGATCAAGCACTACATGGCCGAGCGGGACATTCCCCAGATCGGCGTCGATATCTACACCCCCGATTTTCAG
>CALJXB010000110.1 GCA_937974415.1 uncultured Kiloniellales bacterium | reverse complement strand
GGTCTATTTCCAGTTCCGCTGCACCCAGCCTGTCACCCTCAACGGCCAGCTCGACCCCTTCCACAAGTTCCTGATCGGCAGCCGCTGGTTCTTCTTCAAGACCGGGCTGGGCGCCACCAACCACTTCGAATCCTGCGCCTTTATCCGCTCCAAGGCGGGCGTAAAATGGCCCGACATCCAGTACCACTTCCTGCCAGCGGCCATGCGCTATGACGGCCAGAGCGCCTTCGACGGCCACGGCTTCCAGCTCCACGTCGGGCCCAACAAGCCGAAGAGCCGCGGCTGGGTGCGAATCACGTCCGACGATCCGCGGGCCAAGCCGAAGATCCTCTTCAACTACATGGAACACGAGGACGACCGGTCGAACTTCCGTGCCTGCCTGCGGCTCTCCCGGGAGATCGTCGCTCAGCCGGCCATGGACCCCTACCGGGGCGAGGAGATCCAGCCGGGCGCTTCCGTCGCGAGCGACGCGGAGATGGACGCCTGGATCCGGCAGAACGCCGAGAGCGCCTATCACCCCTCGTGCACCTGCAAGATCGGCGGTGAAGGCGACCCTTTGGCGGTGCTCGACCCGGACTGCCGGGTGCGCGGCGTCGAGGCCTTGCGGGTGGTCGACTCCTCGATCTTCCCGACCATCACCAACGGCAACCTGAACGCGCCCACCATCATGGTGGCCGAGAAGGCGGCCGATATTGTCCTCGGCAAAGAGCCCCTGCCCGCCTCCAACGCGCCCTACTACCTGGACGAGGACTGGGAGACGCGCCAGAGGACGGGCGAGCCGGCGCGGGCGGTGTAGACGCCGGCCGGCCGCGCTTCGGCCCGGGTTGGGCCACGCTTGCACTGCCGTTTAGACCGGTCTGAGATTGAAATTTGCCGCGCTGAAGTCACAGAGCCGGCCCAAGTGTCCTGTGTTGAGGACGAAGCGGGCGTCGCAGGATGCCATCCCTGACGATCGGGAAACGCCAACCGCGGACCTCCCCGCGTTCGGGGATGGGGTCACGGCCTTTCCAACCCTAGACCCAGATCCATATCAATGCGCGGACGACGGAAACCAGGTAATAGCCGAGCCACATCGGCAATACCTGGAGCGAAAATAATGGACGCGCTGATGAAAGAGCTGGTGGCGATGGGTGCCTCAGCAGCAGCCAATTGCCATCCCTGTATGGACCATCACTTGGCTAAGTGCGACGAGCTCGGAATTTCTCGCGAGGAAGTTAGCGAAGCGGTCAAGGTGGGCCTGATGGTGAACCATGGTGCCGAGCGCGCCATTCGCAAGAAGGCACGGGAGCTGCTTGGTGAATCCGCTGTTGAAGCGGCCTAGGCGAACGAACGCGACGCTAGACTGGAGGATGAGGACAATGGCACAAGCGGCCCCCATGCCGATGTGCCCGATGGCAAGAACCTGCCAGGGCATGATGGAAAAACCCCGTATCGGCCTTGTGATGATGATCCCAGGGATCGTGTTCATAGCCCTG
Source organism: uncultured Kiloniellales bacterium (assembly GCA_937974415.1). GTDB lineage: Bacteria > Pseudomonadota > Alphaproteobacteria > Kiloniellales > JAKSDN01 > CALJXB01. The sequence goes on along the minus strand of CALJXB010000110.1, from coordinate 4,622 downwards.
GGCCTAGTGATCATCGTCTGGCCATCTGTAATGCCGTGGCTGGCGGCCGCCGTGTGCATCCTGGCGGGTGGCGCCATGCTGGTGATGGCCAATTTCATGCGTGGGGCCGGCGCCCGGCTGAGAAGCGCCGGAGACTAGACTGCCTTAGCTAGGCTCGGGTCGCTTTCCGGAGCGGCTGGGAGAGGCGCGATGGGAGCTGATATGCAGCGCTCGGCAGAAGCCCTACTGAAGACCTATCTCGGCGAGCGGACTGGCGAGCGCGTTCTGGCGGGCCGGACGAAGCGTGGAGAAGGTGAGAAGATACACGCGGTTATCTGGCTGTGCGACCTGCGAGATTCGACCCGGCTTTCCGAATCGATGCCGGTGGAGGATTTCTTTCGCGCCCTGAACGACTTCTTCGATTGCACTGCTGCGGCCGTGCTGGACCATGGCGGCGAGATCCTCAGCTATATCGGCGATGCGGTGCTCGCGATCTTCGCGATAGGTGGCACTGATAGGCCGTTGCGCGAGGCCTGTTTCCCTAAAGAAGGCGCCTGCACTGCGGCGCTGGCAGCGGCCCGGGACGCCCGGGCGCGGGTCGATGCCCTCAACCAACGGCGCGAGACGAAGGGCGAGCCACCGCTCGAATTCGGTCTCGCCCTCCACGTCGGCGACGTGATGTATGGCAACCTGGGTGTTCCCGAGCGCATGCAATTCACGGTCATCGGAGCGGCCGCCAACGAGGCCGCACGCTTGGCCGGGATGTGCAAGGACCTGAAGCGCTGGGTTCTTGTCTCCTCGGCCTTCCCGCGTTGCTTCCCGGGCCAGATGATCTCCCTGGGAAACTATGCCCTGCGCGGCGTCGAAACGCCCCAGGAGATCTTTACGCTGATCGACAACAATGACTGATCAGCGCTCATACAAAGGGCACACGTGCCCGAATCCGGTCAGAATGGACTTGCCCTGGTTCCGTGACCTTGCGCCGCTCGCGCATCGACAGGCGGTAGCATGGGACTCAGTCTTGCGCTTGGGACTGAGATACCGGGCGGGTGCCGCGTTCGGCCATGAACTGCTCGAACTCGGCCCTGTCCTTGGCCATGCGCAAGCGGTCGAGGTAGTCCTGAAACGCGCGATGCTCTTCTTCGAGGCGCCGAAGGGTTTCGGCCCGGTATTCGTCAAACGCCTGGTTGCCGCTGGTCCGCGGTTGGCGCCAGCTGTCCTGTGCCTGCCCGTTGGTTTGGGCGCGATCGTTCCAGCGGCCGAAGCCAATTCCACAGCATCTCATTCTTCCACTCCATAGGATATAGGCCAGAACCGCGAGGCCCAGCGGCCACCAAAGGACAAATCCGAGGATCGCCAGCGCAATCCACATGGGAGCCGGCAGTTCTTCGAGTTTTGCAGCAATGGACATCATTGGTATTGCTCATCTGTTCGTGCCCAGCGGATCATGCCGGGCCGCGCTGACAGGACACCGTCATGAAGCGCACTCCGCAGTCATGACGCCGGGGGGCCTCGCGCATTCCAAGAACGCTCGACCCCTCATCTGAACCATTAGACGGGGATTGGTCCGAAAAGGTTACAACGGGGCTTCGCGGCCCGCCTTGCCCTCGGGCTTGGTCGTGCTGGAGCAGCCGGAGCGCTTTGAGGACGGCGAGCAAGCGGCCGGTTTCGGCTCGCAGACGAACTCATTGTCCTCGTTGCGGGAAAAGTCGCAGTACTCGACGAGGGCCTTCTTCAGCTCCGCCCGTGCACGGTGCAACCTCACCTTGGCGTTGCCTCGGCTGATGCCAAGGGCCTGGGCGACTTCATCGACCGTGAAACCGCCAATCTCCCCAAGCATGAGCACCGTCACATGCTTCTCAGGAAGTTGCCCGATCAGTCGGCGGATACAATCCCCCATTTCCTTGCGGACAAGATCCTGCTCGGGCGATGTTTGCTTGTCTTGCGACGCCAAACTGGCACTTGGACCGCACGCCCCATCTTCGAACGCAAGGGGCAACCGAACCGTACGCTTGGCCTCGAGCGCTGACCGGCCGCGCAGCCAGTCGGACGCCACATTCGCTGCAATCCGGTAAAGCCACGTTGACGTTTGCGCATCGCCGCGGAATGTCGGCAAGGCTCCCGCCGCTTTCGCGAAGACGATCTGGGCAAGGTCTTCGGCGTCTTGTGTTCCGACGATGCGAGCCAGGAAGTAACGAACGCGCGCATGGTTCGCGTCATAAAGCCTCTGAAACGCATCACCTTGTTTCGTCACTGCGCTGCTCCTCGTTGACTTGGCTCATAGGTAGGACAGACCTTTGCGAAATCAAGCCAGCTATCGCGGCGCGAGCGACCGCTTGTCCCAGCCAAAGCGAACAGGATCCGGCCTGTCGGTTCTACTTGTTGCCAGGCGCAGATCCTGGTGGCCGCCGAAACAATTGAAACGATTTTCCCGCCGGACAGAAATCCTAGAGACGCAGAAGTCCCTCATTGTGGCTTCCAGTGGAAGCCGCCGAGCGGCGGCAACGGGAACCCCAGTCACGAAGCCCAGACACCAATCACAGTCACGAATTGCTGCCACGAACCCCAGGAAAGGACCAGGACATGACCACTGCCCAGACCATCAGCCCAGACGTCGATAACGGCGTCAACGTCGCCGCGCTGATCGATGCCCGCGAAGCTCTCGAGGCGGCGCCCGAGGCGGCGCAGTTCAAGTGGCGCGCCACCTGCGAGTGGGTGAACGGCACCCACAGCCGCTCCACCGTTGAAGGCTTCTTCGGCCTCGGCGAAGAACAGAGCCGCGGCAAGACCTTCACCGTGGAAGCCGATCATCCGGAGGTCTTCGCGGCCGAGGACAACGCGGCCACGCCCGTCGAGATCGTGCTGTCCGGCCTGGCGAGCTGCCTCACGGCCGGTGTCGCCGCCGTCGCCCAGCACCGCGGTATCCAGCTCCGTTCGGTCAAGGCCACCATCGAGGGCGACATGGACCTGCAAGGCATCCTCGGCATCGACGACGAGGTCCGCAACGGCTTCGGCACCATCCGCGTGAACTTCGACATCGATGCGGATGCCAGCGAGGACGACCTCAAGGCCCTGGTCGCCCAATCCCAGAAGCGCTCCGCCGTGTTCGACATCGTCACCAACCCGACGAACGTCTTCGTCACGGTCGGCTGACGAAGCCCGCCCATCAAGAAGGAGCGAGCGTCGTGAGAACAGCAACGACCGTCATCATCGGCGCCGGTCAGTCCGGGCTCGCCTTCAGCAAAGAGCTCGCCGACCGCTCGATCGACCACGTGTTGATCGAGCGGGGCGAGGTCGCCAACTCCTGGCGCAAGGAGCGCTGGGACTCGCTTCAACTGCTGACGCCGAACTGGCAGAGCCGCCTGCCCGGCTACGCCTACCGAGGCATCGACCCGGACGGCTACATGACCATGCCGGCGGTTACCCGCTTCCTGCAGGACTATGCCGCACATATCGGCGCACCCGTCGAGACCGGCACGACCGTCAGTTCCGTGACCGCGTCCGAGAGCGGATACCGCATCGTCACGAACCGCGGCGAGTGGCGTTGCGCAACCCTGGTGCTGGCCAATGGCGCGTGCAACGTGGCGGTCGTGCCCAAGGTGGCGGAAGGCTTGCCGCCTGCGGTCACAAGCCTGACGCCCATGCAGTACCGGAACCCGGATCAGCTCGAAGACGGCGGCGTCATGGTCGTCGGCGCGTCGGCGACCGGCATTCAGCTGGCCCAGGAGATCCAGGCCGCGGGCCGCCAGGTTACGCTGTCCGTGGGCGAGCATGTGCGCGTGCCGCGCCTCTATCGCGGGCGCGATATCAAGTGGTGGATGGACGCGACCGGCGTGATGGACATGCACTACACCGAGGTCGACGACGTCAAGCGCGCGCGGCGCGTCCCGTCCTTGCAGCTGGTGGGCTCGCTCGAACGGGCGACCTTGGACTTGAACACGCTCAGCCGGAACGGGGTCGAGGTGGTCGGCCGGCTCGCCGGCCTGCGCGATGGGCGCGCCCAGTTCTCGGGCTCCCTCAAAAATCTCTGCGCCCTGGCGGATCTCAAGATGAACCGTCTGCTCGACGGCATCGACGAATGGGTTTCCAAGGCCGGTAGGGAGAGCGAGTTCGAGCCGGCTCATCGCTTCGCGCCAACCCGGGTCGACAGCGACCCGCCCCTCGGCAAGGACTTGACCGACGGCAGCGTCAAGACAGTGATCTGGGCCACGGGCTACCGGCCGGACTATTCCTGGCTCCACGTGCCGGTGCTCGACCGCAAGGGCCGGATCCGCCACGACGGCGGCGTGGCGCTCGACGCCCCCGGCCTCTATGTCATGGGCCTGCCCTTCCTGCGCCGCCGCAAATCGTCCTTCCTCGACGGCGCCGGCGACGACGCCCGCGACCTCGCCGACCATCTCTCGGCCGGACTGCGCCGCGCCGCCGCATAAGGCGAGGCCGGCCGGCTCGTTCCCCTTGACGATCGCGCGCGATCGCGCTTGGCTGGGGCGGCAATCAGGGGAAGGACAGGACCATGCGCAGATACGTTATCGAACGGGAGATACCCGACGTCGGCACCTTCGAGCGCGAACAGTTGCGCGGTGCGGCGGCCAAGTCGAACGAGGTGCTGGCCGAGCTTGCGCCCGACATTCAATGGCAGCACT
>CALJXB010000109.1 GCA_937974415.1 uncultured Kiloniellales bacterium | reverse complement strand
GTCTCCAGCACCACGTAGAGCACCGTCGCCATGCGCGCCGGGTCGCTCTTGCGCAGCGCCCAGGGGGCCTGCTCGTCGACATAGCGGTTGGCGGCGCCGACCACCTCCCAGGTGATCTCCAGCGCCCGGTGGAAGGCCTGCACGTCATAGGTCTCGCGCAGCCTGTCGGCGAGGCCGCGCGCTTGCGCCAGCAACGCCTCGTCGGACTCGCTGAAGGCGCCCAGCTCCGGCACTTGGCCGCCGCAGTTCTTGGCCACCATGGAGAGCACCCGCTGGGCCAGGTTGCCGAAGTCGTTGGCGAGATCGTTGTTGATCCGGCCGACGAGGGCCCGGTGGGAGAAGTCGCCGTCGTTGCCGAAGGGGACCTCGCGCAGCAGGAAATAGCGCACCTGGTCGATCCCGTAACGCTCGGCGATCTCGAAGGGGTCGATCACGTTGCCGAGCGACTTGGAGATCTTCTTTCCTTCGCTGGTCCACCAGCCGTGGGCGAAGACCCGTTTCGGCGGCGCGACCCCGGCGGCCATCAGGAAGGCCGGCCAGTAGACCGCGTGGAAGCGCAGGATATCCTTGCCCACCATGTGCAGGTCCGCCGGCCAGAAGGTGGTGAAAGACTCACTGTCTTCATCGGGATAGCCGACGGCCGTGATGTAGTTTGTGAGCGCGTCCAGCCAGACGTACATGACGTGGTCCGGATCGTCCGGCACCGGCACGCCCCAGCTGAAGGTGGTGCGGCTGACCGAGAGGTCGCGCAGGCCCGATTTCACGAAGGCGATGACCTCGTTGCGCCGGCTTTCGGGCAGGATGAAGCCGGGCGATTCGTAAAGCTCGAGCAGCCGTTCGCCCCAGGCCGACAGCCGGAAGAAATAGGACGGCTCCTCGACCCATTCGACCGGAGCCCCCGAGGGCGCGAGTAAGGAGCCGTCCGGCTGCTTGGCGAGCTCGTTCTCGCCGTAGAAGGCTTCGTCGCGCACGGCATACCAGCCGGCGTAAGTACTGAGATAGATCTCGCCGGCGTCCATCAGCTTGCGCCAGATCGCCTGACAGGAACGCTTGTGCCGCGTCTCGGTCGTGCGGATGAAGTCGTCGTTGGTGCAGTTCATGGCCGCGGCCAGGCGGCGGAAGTTCCCAGAGACCTGGTCGGTGAAGGCCTGGGGTTCCGTGCCGGCGGCCTGGGCCGACTTCTCGACCTTCTGGCCGTGATCATCGGTGCCGGTGAGGAAATGAACCCGGGTGCCGTCGAGCCGCTTGAAGCGGGCCAGCACGTCGCAGGCGACGGTCGTGTAGGCGTGCCCGATGTGCGGCGCATCGTTCACGTAATAGATCGGCGTCGTCACATAGTAGCGTGTCTGATCCGGGCCGGGCATCGGCCTGTCCTTCGTCCCTCAAACCTGGAAATCGAGCCTGCGGGCCCTCGCGGGCATCACCTCGCGCGCGCCAGTGCCTCCAGTTCCAAAAAGGCCGCAAGCAGGGCCTGCTTGCGGTCCAGATTGGCACTCTCGACACGGGCCAAGAGGTGGCTCACCTTGTCCCACAGCGCGAGCCATTCCGCAAGACTGCCCCGCTTGGCGAGGTTGCCGAGTACCGGCCCTTCGGCGTCGGTCACGAGTTCCGGGACCCGCCCCAAGGTGCGCGCACGAACCGCCCGGGCGAGCCACCATAGGAAAAGGTCGCGGCCGGCGCGAAAGGCGCCGAGATCGCTGCCCCGGGCAAGCTTGTCGGCAAAGCCGTGCAGGCGCTCGCTGTCGAGCCCGCGCGCTGCGGCGCCGTCGCCGCCGGCGAGGCCGGCCAAGAGGGCGACGAGCTCGCCGTAAAGCTCGAGGCCGCCGACATCCGCCAGTTCCAGGGCGCGGCCGATGCTGCCCTCGGCGAGCCGCGCAAGGGTTGCGGCTTCCGCGTCATCGAGATCCGGCTGACCGCGGCGCAGCAGTTCGCCGACCGCCGCGTCCGCCAGAGGCCTTAGCGCCAAGTGGCAACAGCGCGAGCGAACGGTCGCCAGAAGGCGCCCCGGCGCATGGCTTACCAGCAGCAACAGCGAATGCCGGGACGGCTCCTCGAGGATCTTCAACAGCGCGTTGGCGGCATTGGCATTCAGCGCATCGGCGCTGTCCACCAGGACGATCCGCCACCCCCCCTCGGCTGCCGTCAGGCGCAGGAAATCGGTCGCCTTGCGCACCTGGTCGACGGTGATCTCGGTGCGCGGCCGGCCGGTCTTCTCGTTGACCCCGGGCTCGAGCACCTTGAAGTCCGGGTGGCCGCGGGCGGCGACCCGGCGAAAGACCGGATGGTCCGGCGCCAGGCTCATGTCTGCCGCAATACCATCCTGGGGCGGCTCCGATGCGCCGAACAAGCCCAGCTCCTGATCGGCTGCCTCGCCCTGGGCCAGCAGATGGCGGGCGAAACGGTAGGCCAGGGTCGCCTTGCCGATGCCGCGCGGCCCGGCGAGCAGCCAGGCGTGGGCGAGGCGCCCCTCTCCCGCTGCCTGCAGCAGCACGGCCTCGGCCGCCTCCTGGCCGATCAGCTCCGGATTCTCGCACGGTTCGGGCAGGCCCATGCCGTCCGCTTCGGCGCTCATGGCAGGGTCACGCCCAGGCGGCCGCGGACCGCCTCTTTCACCGCCCTGTGCACGGCCTCCACCGACTCGCTGCCGTCAATGACCACGCAACGTTTCGGCTCCCGCTCTGCGATTGCGAGGAAGCCCTTGCGCAGACGGTCGTGGAATGCCCGGTCCATGTTTTCATACCGGGTGCCGCCGCTATTCCGAGAACCGGCTCGGGCCAGTCCATCTTCGACGGGCAAATCCAGGATCACCGTCAGCTCCGGAGCGAGGTCCCCGACCGCGAGCGCGTAGAGCTGTTCGATCACCTCACGACCCAGGCGATGCCCGTAGCCTTGATAGGCCATGGTGGAATCGGCGAAGCGGTCCGAGAGCACCCAGTCGCCCGCCGCCAGGGCGGGGGCGATCACGCG
>CALJXB010000108.1 GCA_937974415.1 uncultured Kiloniellales bacterium | reverse complement strand
GAGCGCATGGCCTCGATCTGGGCCGCGTTGGACTGGACCGGGAAGAACTGCACCTTCTTGCCGGTGACCTGCTCCATGTGGGTCAAGAAATCGGCCCAGGCCTCGCGATAGACCGCCGGATCTTCGACCGGCGTGTAGGCGAAGATGATGGTATCGGGATCGACCAAGTTTGCCGCATCGGTCGGCGTGTCGGCGGTCAGATCGCCGTCGCGATCGCAATACTGCTCGTCGAGGGCGCCGCGCGGGCAGTCCTCGGCGGCGATTGCCTGGTTCGGGGTGCCGGCGGCGAGCGCGAGCAATGCGGCGGCCGCTATGGCAACGAGTAGCCTAGTTTTCATGCTGATGCCTCCCATGATCCCTGTGTCGTTCTTAATTTTAAACCGCGACGATCTTCGACCGGCACGGGCGTCAAAGGTCGAAAGCACTGTCCCTCCGCCGCCGCCCTCAGGTCTTATGACCGTTTTGTGACGCTGGATACCGTAACGGTTCGATCAAGTGGCGGCAACACGTCGAATGCGCTCTGGCCCAGCCTAGCGCCGGCCGGCGTCTCGCATCGAAGCGTTGGATTTCCTTTAGGAGCAGCGCGAATAGCCGCAGGCCATGCAGAGGTCGCAGCCTTCCTGATGGATCAAGGCGGCGCCGCCGCACTTCGGGCACTGGCGCAGAGCACGATGGCTCGGGTGGCCCGGCGAGGGGTCCGGCTCGCCAGCGACGGCGCGCCGAGGCTCCGCTTGCAGCCGGTCCTCGTCGGCAGGCAGGAACCCAATGTCGATCATGTGGCGCTCTATGACATCGCCGATGGCGGCCAGCAGCGAGGGCACATAACGCCCGCCGAGCCAGGCGCCGCCGCGCGGGTCGAACACCGCCTTCAGTTCCTCGACCACGAAGGAAACGTCGCCGCCGCGCCGGAACACGGCGCTGATCATGCGGGTCAGCGCCAGGGTCCAGGCGTAGTGCTCCATGTTCTTGGAGTTGATGAAGATCTCGAAGGGCCGCCGGCGCCCGTCCTGCACCACGTCGTTCAGGGTGATGTAGATGGCATGGTCGCTCTCCGGCCAGCGCAGCTTGTAGGTTCGCCCCGGCAAGGCCTCCGGCCGGGCCAGCGGCTGCGTCATGTAGACGATGCCGCCCGGGCCGCCCGCATCGTCGTGCTCCACGCTGGCTTCCGCGTCGGCGCGCAGCGGCGGCGGCGGCGCTTCCGGCACCTCTTCCTCATGAGGCGGGGCAACCGGCGCAGCGGATGCCACCTTGGCCTGGGGCTCGAGCGGGGCCGTTTCCGGCACCTGGCTGCGCGCTTCGAGCACGGCCCCGGTGACCGGGTTGGGGCGGTAGGTGGTGCAACCCTTGCAGCCGAGATCGTAGGCCTGCAGGTAGACGTCGCGGAAAGCTTCGAAGGTGATGTCCTCCGGCAGGTTGATGGTCTTGGAGACCGAGCTGTCGACAAACTTCTGGACCGCAGCCTGCATGACCACGTGGGCCGAGGGCTCCAGGCTCTGGGTATCGACGAAGGCCGGCGTGAGATCGGCCTCTTCGCCCTTCACACGGCGGAACAGGCGATAGGCATAGTCGCTCACCTCTTCGAACTCGCGGCTGCCGTCGGGCTGCAGGATCGCCCGCTGGGCCGTGAAGGCGAAGACCGGCTCCAGCCCCGACGAGACGTTGTCGGCGAAGAGGGAGATGGTGCCGGTCGGCGCGACCGAGGTGACCAGTGCGTTGCGGATGCCGTGCTCGGCGATGGCATCGCGCAGCTCGCGGTCGAGGCCCTTAACGGACTCGCCTTCGAGATAGGCGTCCCGGTCGAACAGAGGAAACGCGCCCTTCTCGCGCGCCAGGTCTATCGAGGCGCCGTAGGCCGCATGTTGCAGCGACCGCATCCAGGTCTCGGTCAGCTCCACCGCCTCGGCGCTGCCGTAACGCACGCCGCACATGATCAGAGCGTCGGCCAATCCGGTGATGCCGAGGCCGATGCGACGCTTGGCCAGCGCCTCGTGCTTCTGCGCCGGTAAGGGAAAGCGCGATATGTCGATGGCATTGTCCAGCATGCGCACGGCAACCGGCGCCAGGGCCTCCAGCGCCGCCAGATCCAACCGGGCATCGGCCTCGAACGGCCGCTCGACCAGTTTCGCCAGGTTGATCGACCCCAGCAGGCAGGCGCCGTAGGGCGGCAAAGGCTGCTCGCCGCAGGGATTGGTGGCCTGGATCTCCTCGCAGTAATGGAGGTTGTTCCGCTGATTGATTCGGTCGATGAAGATGACCCCGGGCTCGGCATAGGCGTAGGTGGCCCGCATGATGCGGTCGAACAGCTCGCGAGCCGGGACCACGCGGTAGGTGGCGCCGCCGAACGAAAGCTCCCAGGGCGCGTCCTCCTTGACCGCCTGCATGAAGGCGTCGGTGACCAGTACCGAGAGGTTGAACATGCGCAGGCGCTCGGGGTTCTCCTTGGCCGCAATGAAGTCCTCGATGTCCGGATGGTCGCAGCGCAGGGTGCCCATCATGGCGCCCCGGCGCGAGCCGGCGCTCATGATGGTGCGGCACATGGCGTCCCAGACGTGCATGAAACTCAAAGGGCCGGAGGCGTCCGCCCCCACCCCGTGGACCATGGCGCCCTTGGGCCTGAGGGTCGAGAAGTCGTAGCCGATGCCCCCGCCCTGCTGCAGGGTGAGCGCCGCCTCCTTGAGGTTCTCGAAAATGCCGCCCATGTCGTCCGGGATGCGGCCCATGACAAAACAGTTGAACAGCGTCACCCGGCGGTCGGTCCCCGCCCCGGCGAGAATCCGGCCGGCCGGAATGAAGCGGAAATCCGCCAGCGCCTCGGCAAAGCGGCCGGCCCATGAGGCCTGCTCCCTTTCCGGCTTCGCCAGGGTCGCGGCGACCCGATGCCAGCTGTCCTCGACGGTTTTGTCCACAGGATCGCCGGCGTCCGTCTTGAAGCGGTACTTGGCGTCCCATATTCGCTGGGATATGGCCGAAATCTGCGACATTTTCCTGGCCCTGCGACTCGCCTCACGCGACAGCGGTTGAGCGAAGATACGCCTAAATCGCTTAACCGCCGGAAAAGATACGGTGCCACCAAGTCAGAATACCGGTCAAAGCCCCTGCGGTCAATGAATGTTCCATATTCGTTCTCGGTAGCGGCACGCCCACGGCCGTCCCCTTGCGAACTTGGCCGGCCAGCTGCGCGGGACGACGTTCACCCACAAGTTTATCCACAAGAGAGGAGGACGCGGACTCCCAGCCCAATCCGGCCAATCAAGCGCAGTCAATCGCGCACAGGCGGTCGCTGGCGTCCTCGATCGCGGACTGCAGTTGCGCCATGAATTCGCGGCGCGGCAAGCCCGTGGGAATCGGCGGCAGAATTTCCACGACGATATGCCCCGGGCGCTTGAGGAAGGCGCGCCGCGGCCAAAACAGGCCGGAGTTGAGCGCCACGGGAACCACCGGGACGTCGAGTTGGCTATAGAGCGCCGCGACCCCGGGATGATAATCCCGGCGTTCGCCCGGCGCGGTGCGGGTGCCTTCTGGAAAAATCACGATGTGGCGACCGTCTGCCAGGCGCGAATGCGCGGTCTTGACCATGGTCCGCAGCGCCTTGGCGCCAGCCGCCCGGTCGACCGGCACCATCTCGGCCTTGATCAGCATCCAGCCGTAGACCGGGATCCGGGTCAGCTCCCGCTTGATCACATAGGCGCCGTCGTCGATGAAAGTTTGAAAGACGAGGGTGTCCCAGGCCGACTGGTGCTTGGCCGCTATGATCGCAGGTGTGGCGGGAATGTTCTCCCGCCCGCGAATCTCGTAGCTGACGCCGCAGATAAGACGCAAGGCTCCTAGCACGAAAGGAAACCACAACCTCCCGACGACGATCGTGACCCGCCGCGGCAACAGCAAGGCGGGCAGCGCCAAGCTCAGAAACACCGCACCGGTGCCGAAAAACACCAAATTGAACAAGAGGGAGCGAAAGACCGTCATGGCGCGCCGTCGAGCAGCCGGCTGCGCGCCCAGGCCAGCAGGAACTTGTTGAATTCCTTGGCCAACAAAAGGGTGCTACCGGGCCATTGCCACCAATCCGCCTGCCTGAAGTTACGGCTGAAGACCGGGTGGGGCAGAATCTCCGTTCCCGGCATCGCGGCGCGGAACTCCAACAGCGAGCGTGGCATGTGATAGGTCGCGGTCACCAGGCGTAGCGACTCGAAGCCCTGAGCCGCCATCCAGGCTGCCGTCTCCAAGGCGTTGCCTCGGGTGTCGCCGGCCTTGTAGCCGAGCACGACGCAGCACACGAGCTCCGGGGGCGCGATTTGGTCGATGCGCAAGAGTTCGTCCACCTTCACGCCACGGCCGACACCCGAGATGAACAGCTCCTGGGCTCGGTCCTGCTCGAGCAGCTCGAAACCCTGGCGCAGGCGGCCGGTACCACCGGTCAAGACGACGACGGCATCGGTTCGCCGTGCGGGATCCGCCACCGTGGTGGGCAGGCTGGTAGCGAACCACACCAACCCCGCCGTCCAAAGCACCAAGCACAGGATTACAATGGAGAGAAGCCGGGCCAGGAGGCGCCTGGAGGACGTCGCAGCCATAACCTCTCTAATCGACCATTCAACAAGGGTTTCAGGGCATGCGCGCCAAGCTGCGCAGGACCGTAATCCGGGCCGTCACCATGGCCACCAGCGCCGTAGCCGGCGGCAACAACAAGAGCACCGACCAACTGCCGAGCGACAACGCGAGGTCGGGCAGGACCTCGTTCTCGGTCGACCGGAGCCAGGCTCCGGCCGAGAGGATCGTCGCCGCAGCGAGGCAAAGCCCGAACAGGCCGCCGGCCAGCCCTAGCCTGAGCGCGTGGATCTGAAATTGCCGGGCAATGTAGGAGTCGTGGGCGCCGATGACATGCAGCAGACTGATCACCTTTTGATGGATCGCGAGCCCCGTTCGGGTCAGAAAGACAACCGCCGTCACCGCGGACGCGATGATCAGCAACACGACCACCAGAGCGCCAATCTTGATCGATTGGCCCAGCACCAAGAGATCGCCGAGCCATTTCTGATGGTCGTCCACCAGAACTCCGGGCGCAACACCCCGCATCTCGGCCGTCAAAGCCGCAAGATCGAACGCAGCGCCGGGCACAAGCTCGACGGCGATCAGAGCCGGTACCGGTAGATCCTGGGAGACCCCGGCCTCCCCCAACCACGGCTCCAGCAAGGCCGACACCTCGGCCGGCCCAAGGTGTCGCGCTTGGCCAACGCCCGGCCATTCGCCCAACAGCCGAACCAGCTGGTCGACGCGCGCGGAATAAACCGCACCGGCGTCCTCCTCCGAGGGCGGCGGGACTTGAATGGTCAAGCCGTCGGCCAGACTCATCTCCCAACGCTCGGTGACTTGATGAACCAGCAAGGCCGCCGCCACCGCGAGCGATGCCAAATAGACCATGACCGCAACGATCCACGGCAAAAACGGACCCGAGGCGTCGCGATCCAGCGGAACTTCTCGGCTCGTCAGTCTCATTCAGGCAGCGGTCCCGGCAGTCGAAGACGAGGTTGCGTAAGCCGCCCTTTCCAACGTCATGGATCCGTCCTTCAGGCGCAGCACCGGATGGCTGAACCGTGCCACTAGCGATTCATTGTGGGTAGCGATCAACACGGTCGTGCCGAGCTTGTTCAGTTCCTCGAAGAGATAAAGCAGGCGCACTGCCAGGCGGTCGTCGACATTACCCGTCGGCTCGTCGGCGAGCAATAAACTGGGGCGCGCGATCACCGCCCGCGCGATGGCCACGCGTTGCTGCTGACCGCCCGACAGCGTGGGCGGATGGGCATTCAACTGTTCGGCCAGGCCGACCCAGGACAGGAGCTCCGTTACATGCTCATGAATTTTCTGACCCTTCTGGCCCGTGACACGCAGCGGTAAGGCCACATTCTCAACGACGGTCAAGTGGTCGAGCAGCCGGAAATCCTGGAACACCACGCCGATGCGTCGACGCACCAAGGCCCGTTCGTCGCGGTTCAGTCCCGCAACGTCACGGCCGAAAAGACTGAATCGCCCGTCGCTCGGCTGAAGGCCCAGGAACAACAGGCGGAGCAAGGAGGACTTGCCCGCTCCACTCGGTCCCGTGACGAAATGGAAAGAGCCGGGATCGAGTGCAAACGACACCCGGCTCAGGATTTCCGGACCCGCGTCGTAGCGTAGCGATACCTCCTCGAAGCGGACCACGGTGGCAAGATCCTTTATTGATCGCCGGCGAGCATCGCACAGGGGCTTCAGAGTCGTAAAGCATCTCGCCATCCGGCGGGCGCGATGCAGGCGAGGGGTTATCTTGCGCTATCTGTCTGGCCCACCTATAAGAAACCGACCGGACCGTCATGGGATCGCCGCTGTCATGAAGCTGGTCTGCCCGTCCTGCGAGAGCAGTTTTCTCGTCGATGCCAGTGCAATTGGCCTCGGCGGCCGCAAAGTGCGTTGCGGGCGCTGTGGCAATTCCTGGCTCGCCAGGGCCGTTGAGGTTGCCCCCGAGGACCCGCCGGCCGCGCCGGAGGGCCCACCCGACGACCTGCCGGTTCAACCGGCCGAGATCGTGGATCAGCCCGGCGGCCGCCCACCCGACGACCTGCCGGTTCATCCGGCCGAGACCGTGGATCAGCCCGGCAGCCGCCCACCCGACGACCTGCCGGTTCATCCGGCCGAGACCGTGGATCAGCCCGGCGGCCAGCCACCCAGCGCAGCCGAGTTCGAGACTGCCCGCCGCCGCTCTCGGCGCGCACCGGGCGCTAGCGGCGCCGAGGCGCACAGGCGCGGATCGGCCGGCGGATGGCTGCTCTTCGCGCTGGTCACCGGGGCGCTGGTGGCTGGTGTCGCCTTGGGCCGCCAGCAGATCATGGACTGGGCGCCGGAGACCAGATCGCTTTACGCCATGGCCGGGATAGCCAGCGAATCGCCCTTGCCGAGCCTGCCTCGGATCCAGCTCAAATTGCGGGACGTTACAAGCGATCGGAAGCAGGTGGACGGCACGCCATCGCTGGTCATTCAGGGAGAGGTCTTCAATCCGACCGACGAAACCCAAGACGTCCCGCCGCTGGTGGCGACGCTGATGGACCCGACCGGTATCGAGCTCAAACGCTGGGTTTTTGCGGCCGAGACCGAAAGCTTGCCGCCCGGCGGTCATGCGACATTTCATACCTCGACCCAGAATCCGCCTGGCCAAGGCAATCTCAACCTCAACTTCGTCCCCCATCGGCGATAGAGCGGATTTGCCTCGAAGCGGCCCGAACCGGCCCAGAGCCGCTATCCCTCAGAAGCGTCGCAGCAGACGATCGATGTACTGCAGCTCTTCGAGCGGCCGATAGCGGTCGCCGCGGCGTAGGCGCAGTTCGCGCAGGATCTCGCGGGCGCGCTGGATGTCCAATTGATCGGGAATCTCGACACCTTCTATGGCTTCCCGGTTGCCGCTACCCCAGCGTCGGCCGAGAGGGTCGCGCCCCTGGCCCGGCTGGACTCCGGTTTGGCCGGAGCCCCGCTGGGCCTGGTTGCCCATCTGCTCGATGATCTGTTCGGCCATGCTCTGCATGCCCTGCTGCAGCTGGTCCACGGCACGGGTCTGCGGATCGACCGCCTGGCCCGGCTGACCCTGCTCCAGGGCGTCGCGGGCGTCTCGCATGGCCTGTTCGGCGCGCCCCAAGGGACGCGGCATGCCGTTCAGCATGTCGGCCAGCTCGCGCATCATGCGGCCCAGCTCCCGGCGCAGGTTTTCCTGCCGGCCGGCGTCCGAAAGACTTTCCTGCAGCCGGCCCGCCTGCTCCTCGCCCGACTGCGGGTCGCCCTGCTGCGAGCGCTGATAGCTGCGATCCAGCAGCTCCTGCTGGCGCCGCATCATGTTGTCCAACTGCTCCATCATCTGCCAGGCGCCGGTTTCGCTGTCACCGAACTGCTGGTTCATCAGCCCGGCCTGCATGTTCTCGAGCATCTCGCGCAGCTGCGAAAGAAGCTCCCGCGCCGCATCGCGGGCGCCGCTCTGCGCCAGGTCGCGCGCCCGATCGATCATGTCGCGCAGCTCGTCGCCGCCGAGCATTTCCGCGTTGGGCGGCAGCGGCTGCATCTCCGTGCCCTGAGCAAGTTGTTCCATCAGCTGCTCGCTCAAGGCTTCGAGGTAACGGTCCAGGGCCTGTTGCAGTTGCTCCATCAAGCGCGCGATCTCTTCTTCGGAGGCATTGCCTTCCAGCGCCCGCATCAGGGCCTCTTGGATCTCGCGCAGATCGCGCTCGGCCACGGCGAACTCGCCCTCTTCGATGTGCAGCGCCGTATCCCAGAGCAGGCTCTGAACCTGGTCGATGGCCTCTTCGCCCGGATCGTAAATCAGGCGCCGCTCGGCGAGCCGGATCGCCAGGGCCACGGTCAGGTCGTTGTAGAAATGCTGCGGCCGGCTGTAGAGCTCCGCGAGCTTGCGGATAACCGGCAATCGGTCGTCCGGATCGAGACTAAGCTGCTTGCGCAGCTCGACCAGAGCTCGCGCGACGGGATGATTGAAAACGCGCTCCGGCAGCACGAGGCGCACCGGATAGCTGACGTCGCGCTGACCTATAGCGTCTTCCGCCGCCAGCCGCAGATCCACGTGCAGCCCCGCCCAGGGATGGGCCGTCAAATCGTGGTAGCTCGAATGGGCCACATCACGGCGGTCGCCGCCTGGCAGCAGCAGCTCGATTTCGAAGCCCTCCTGATCCGGCTGATCGATGCGCTCGACCATGGCGCTGATCCACACCACGCCGTAGTCGTCGCTGGCCTCGTAATCTAGGCGCAAAACGCCGCGCCTCGTGCGGGCGGGTGCCGAGGTCAACTCGACCTCGGGCGGCGCGTCAGGAACCAGTTCGATCGGCCAGGCCGACAGCTCCTCGCCATCCTGCAGCACGGCAACCCGGTCTCCGGCCGTCAGTTCCGTCGATATGCGATAGGCTCCTTGGCCGACTGGGTCGAAATTCTGCTGCTCCTCGCCGATTTGAAGCAGCGGCACATCGCCGCCGCCGCTGACCTGGGCGAGCAATGTGCTGCCCGCCGGAACCGTGACCGCTGCGGGAGGCGCGAGCGCCGAGGCCGCCGCATCCGCCGTCGGGGCCGCAGTCCGCTCGAGATAGAGCGGCGGCAGGGCCGTGTAGGCCGGCGGGTTGATCCAAAGATCGAGGCTGGCGGGCGCTTGGGCCGCAACTGAGCGGAATTGCGGCGATAGCGCCGCCGACAAACGCTTCGGCCAGTCACCGTAACCGACTGCGACTCCGACCACGAGGCCGAGGGCGACCAAGGCCCGCAGGGCCAGCGGATCGGCCGCCGCCAGTCCCGGGTGGGGCCACCGCACGCGCAGCTGCTCGAGTCGATCCTTCAGCCGTGCCTGGTGGGCCTTCCAAAGGGCCTTCGCCTCCGGATCGTCGCTCGGCGTGACCAGCTTTTCTTCGAGCGAGCTCAACGGCCGGTGATCGAGCCCACTGTCCTGCTCCAAGCGGTGGCGCGCCTCGGCGCGTCGCGGCATCGTCAAGCGCCGGACCAGCAAGGCCGAGGCAGCGCCCAGCGCCGTGACGAAACCCGCCAGGACGACAAAGTGCAACCAGCCGGGCAAATACGGCAGGACATCCAGGAGCGCCACCGCAGCGAAGAGGCCGAGCGTCGTCATCAGCGGCCATAAGGCCAGCCACAAGCGCTCCCAAAGCAGCGCCGCGCGCGCCAAACCGACACGCAATCCCAGGCGCCGCCGGAATACGGCCTCCGGGCTCCTGGTGAAGTCTCTGTCCTGTTTGCGCCTGGTCGTCGCTCTTCTCCTGATCAGGCGGCACCTTGCGGGGCGCCATCCACCGCCTCAAGCCAGCCCGGCAGCCGGTCCCGGGACAGCATCGCCGCATAGTCGCTGCGCGCCCGCACCACGGCAAAATCCTGGCCGCGCACCAGCACCTCCGGCGCCAGCCGACGCATATTATACTCAGAAGCCATACAAGCCGAATACGCACCTGTGCAACAAATCGCGAGCAGATCCCCGGCAGCCATCGGCGGCAGCGGGCGCTGGCGCGCGAAAGTATCGCCGGTTTCGCAGACAGGACCAACGATATCAAAGGCTTGGGTCTCAGCCTCCGAGGCTTCCGAAACCGGAACGATGTCGTGCCAAGCCTCGTAGAGGGTGGGGCGAATGAGATCGTTCATGGCCGAATCGAGGATCAAAAAGCGCCTCTGCGCGCCCTCTTTCACGTAGATCACTCGGGTGACGAGGACCCCGGCGTTGCCCACCAGAAGACGCCCCGGCTCGAACACCAGGCGGGCGTCCAACGCGCCCACCGCCTGCTTGACCATGGCCGCGTAGTCGGCGACGGCCGGCGGCACCTCGTCGCGGTAGGCAATCCCGAGGCCTCCGCCGAAATCCAACTGATGCAGGTCGTGACCCGTCGCTCGAAGCTCACCAAAGAGTGCCGCCATGCGCTCGAAAGCCGCACGAAACGGCGCCAGGCCGGTCAGCTGAGAGCCGATGTGGACCGCCAAGCCTTGCAGCGATATGCCGGGCATCTCGGCCGCCAGGCCGGCAACCTCCCGCACCCGGCCCAAGTCGATGCCAAACTTGTTCTCGGCCCGGCCGGTGGTGATCTTCTCGTGGGTGCGCGCGTCCACATCGGGGTT
The DNA here is from genome assembly GCA_937974415.1 of uncultured Kiloniellales bacterium. Classification (GTDB taxonomy): domain Bacteria; phylum Pseudomonadota; class Alphaproteobacteria; order Kiloniellales; family JAKSDN01; genus CALJXB01. Next base: position 3,803 of record CALJXB010000108.1, on the reverse strand, counting down.
GATTCTGAGCGCGGTTGGGGCCCGGACGCCGCGCGCCGTCGCCACTCGGTTGAGCGCTGCCAGCTCGGGCAGCGACTCCACGTTGAACTGCAGGATGCCGGCTTCGAGCCCCGCCGCCATCTCCTCCTCGGTCTTGCCCACTCCGGCGAAGACGATGCGCTCCGCGGGCACGCCGGCGGCCAGCGCGACCCGCAGCTCGCCCTCGGAGACCACGTCCGCGCCGGCGCCCAGCCGGGCGAGCGTACGGACCAGCGCCAGATTAGCGTTGGCCTTGAGGGCATAGCAAACGAGCGACGGCCGGTCGCTGAAGGCGCCGGCGAAGGCTTCGTAGGCGGACGTGACGGCCCCCGAAGAATAGCAATAGAACGGCGTGCCGACCGCCGCGGCGACGTGGGCGAGCGAGACCTCCTCCGCGTGGAGCACGCCGGCCTTGTAGACGAACGCCGCCGTCACGGACCGCCTGCGCCTTCCTCGCTGGATTCGGGGCTGGATTCGGGGCTGGATTCGGGGCCGCTTTCGGGATCCTCTTCGTCGGCCGGAACCGCCGTCGCTTCGCCCTCTTGCGGGACAACGCTTTCCGGCGCCGGATAGACCCCCAAGCCGCTATAGGCGTCCTCCTCGCCCTCGGGCGGGCGCAGATCCCCTTTCCGGCCGCAGCCGCCCAAGGCCAGCGTCAGAGCCAGCGCCAGGACCAGCAGACGGGCCGCAGATATCCTGCCGGACCGGCCGGTCACAGGAAGCGCTCCCGCGCCGCGGCGGCCGCCTTGCGAACCAGCTCCGGTGCCGTCCCGCCGAAGCTGGTCCGGCTCTCCACCGCCCGGTCGACGGCCAAGACCTGATAAACGCCTTCGGATATGCGGGGATCGACCGCCTGCATCTCGGCCAGACTCAGGTCGTGCAAGTCCCGGTCTGTCTCGGCGGCCTGCTTGACCAAGGCCCCGGTCACGTGGTGCGCCTCGCGGAACGGCAGCCCCGCGGCGCGGACCAGCCAGTCCGCAAGGTCGGTCGCCGTCAGATAGCCGCTCTCGGCCGCCTGGCGCAGGGCCTCGGGGTCCGGCTGCAGGTCGCGCACCATGCCGGCGGCCACCTGGACCGAAAGCTGCAGCGTGTCGGCGGCGTCGAACACCGGTTCCTTGTCCTCCTGCATGTCCTTGCCGTAGGCCAGCGGCAGGCCCTTCATGACCAGCATCAGGCCGTTGAAGGCTGCAACGACCCGACCGCTCTTGCCGCGCAACAGCTCGGCTGCGTCGGGGTTGCGCTTTTGCGGCATGATCGAGCTGCCGGTGCTGAACGCGTCCGACAGGGCGACGAAGCCGAAGTTCTGGGAGCACCACAGCACGATCTCCTCGGCCAGGCGCGAGAAGTGCATGGCAAGGATTGCGCCGGCGGCGAGGAACTCCAGAGCGAAGTCCCGGTCCGAAACCGCGTCCATCGAGTTCGCCGCCGGCCGGTCGAAGCCGAGCGCCTCGGCCGTCTGGTCCCGGTCGATGGGAAACGAGGTACCGGCCAGCGCCGCCGCGCCCAAGGGGCACTCGTTGAGCCGCCGCCGGGCGTCCCGCAGGCGCCCCCGGTCGCGCCCCAGCATCTCCACGTAGGCCAGCATATGGTGCCCGAAGGTCACCGGCTGGGCCGGCTGCAGGTGGGTGTAGCCCGGCATGACCGTCGCGGCGTGGGCCTCGGCCTGGTCGATCAGCGCCGCCTGCAGATCCTGCAATCCGGCCTCCAAGGCGTCGATCTCGTCGCGCAGCCAAAGGCGGAAGTCGGTCGCCACCTGGTCGTTGCGCGAACGCGCTGTGTGGAGTCGCCCGGCCGCATCGCCGATCAGGGCCTTGAGCCGCGCCTCCACGTTCATGTGAATGTCTTCGAGCGCCCGATCAAAGGAGAAGGTGCCCGTTTCGATTTCTCGCAGAATCGTGTCTAGACCTTGTTGGATCGCCTCGCCATCTTCTGGGCGGAGAATCGATTGGCGCACCAGCATTTGACAGTGCGCCTTGGAGGCTGCGATATCCTGGGCATAGAGCCGCCGGTCGAAGTCGATGGAGGCGTTGATCCGTTCCATGGTATCGGCGGGCCCGCCCGTGAAGCGGCCGCCCCACATGACGTTGGCGTCACCTTCCCCGCCGCCTTCCCCAGAGCCTTCACTGCCGGGAGCGGGATCGGCCGCGGGGCCGGAATCCTTGCTTTGTGACGAGCTCATAGGCTGATATGGACCACGGGCGATGAGGAAGTTCAAGAAGATTGCGGCCAGGCCCCAGGCGCGCGAATCCGACTTGCCCGCTCCTGCCAGGCGCCGGCTGCTTGCCGCTTTGGTGGCGACGGGTCTCACCTCGCTCGCCTTGCACGCCGCCGGCGCGCGCGCCGATCAGCCCGCCGAGGACAGTATCGACGGCAATATCCTGGCCGAGAACTTCACCTGGGTGGAAAGCCCGAAACCGGCCCCGGCAACGCCCATCACCACGGCCGACGGCCAAGAGACGAGCCTGGCGGCGTTCCAGGGGCGGGTCGTGCTGCTCAATTTCTGGGCCACCTGGTGCGCGCCCTGCGTCCGCGAAATGCCGTCACTCGACCGCCTGCAAGCCAAATTGAGGGACGAAGGCTTGGCGGTGGTGGCGGTTTCGGAAGACTTTGCCGGCCTCGAGCTGGTTCAGCCGTTTTTCGAGCGCCTGAAGCTCGAGAACCTGGCGATCTATCTCGACAGCGACGGCGCCTTGGGCAAGGCCTTCGGCATCGCCGGGCTGCCGACGACCCTGCTGATCGACCGCCAAGGCCGCGTGGTCGGCGGCTTGGAAGGCCCGGCGGAATGGGATTCCGACGAGGCCGTCGCCCTGATTCGCCACTATCTGCAGCACCCCGAGGAGGCGTGAGCCTTCGGGCTCCCGCGCCGCACCCGCCATAGCGAGCCTGGCCGAACCTGGCGGGCGCCCGAACCTTCGCTTCGGCTTGGCTCAGGGCGCGACGGCCGTCGCCCCGGGCGTCAGCCCGCGGCCCGGCGGCCGCGCTTCATGATCCGACGCAGCGCCGGCGACTCTTCCTCGTCGGGCTCCTCGCCCGCCGTATCCGGCGCCTGCTGCTTCCCAGGCTGAGTCTCCGCGCCCTGGGCGGCCCCATGCGGCGATCGCGAACTGGCACCCTGGGCCTTGCCCGGCTGAGCGGCCGCGGGCGGCCCTGCGGCGATGACGGTCCCGCCGCCCTGGCCATTCGGCTCGATCAGCGAATCCGTCTCGGCGAGAAACTCGCTCAGGATAGAGGTCGCCGAATCGGCGGGCCGGCTGTCGAGCGCCGACAGCAGGTCCTTCAGCATCTTGCGAAGCTGGTCATTCTCGGCCGACAGGCGTTGTAGCTCGGCCGCGAATTTGTCCTTGTCGGCCGACTGGCGCTGCAGTTCGGCCGCGAATTTGTCCTTCTCGGCTGCAAGTTTCTGTTTCTCGGCCGAGAGCTGGGCGATCTCACCCTGCTTGCTTTCAAGACTTTTCTTGATTGAAGCGAGCCTGGTCTTGAGCTCGTCCGGCGCCGCGATCTGCTGCGATTCCGGTTCGTTAAGGCGTTGCTTGAGCTGCTCGACCTGCTCTCTCAGTCCATCGATGTTGCCCATGGAGTCTTCCCGCGATGTTCCCGTGTGGAGCCTAAAGTTTTGCTCTCTCGCCATTAAATTCCGGTAAATCCTGGGCGATTTTGGCGGGTAGCGGCGTAAATCCGCGCAAACAATACGGGAGGCCTCATCGCATGCTGCGCGCATTGCGCGCTGGTGATGCAGGATCCCTTAAGCAAGAGTTGCCTGGAGCACCGCCAAGACAGCGGTGATA
>CALJXB010000107.1 GCA_937974415.1 uncultured Kiloniellales bacterium | reverse complement strand
ACTAAATGACGGCTGACGGCGTCGCCTTGATCGGCGACAGCAGACGCTTACGATAACCTCCCTCGGAGGCAAGCACAGCAAGCGAGACAAGGCCATGGCTCCCAAGCTCGAAGACCGGCTCGATGCGGCCTACCAGGCCGGCGGCGAACGGGACAAGCTCGACCGGGTCTACGACGACTGGGCCCGCGACTACGACCGGGACCTCTGGGCCTCCGGCAACCCCTATATCGCCCTCATGGCCGGGCTCGCCGGGCGCCATATCCCGGACAGGAACGCCCGCATCCTCGACGGCGGCTGCGGCACCGGCAACATGGCGGAGCTGTTGCACCGCATCGGCTACACCAACATCGTCGGCATCGACGCCTCCGACGGCATGCTGGCGGCCGCCCGGACCAAGGGCTGCTACGCCGAGCTGCACAAGATGCTGCTGGGCGCCAAGATCGGCCTGCCGGCCAAGAGTTTCGACGCCGTCACGGCCGCCGGCGTCCTCACCCACGGCCACGCGCCGCCGGAGTCCCTCGACGGCCTGCTCGAGATCGCCAAGCCCGGCGCGCCGATCATCTTCTCGATCTCCAAGATCGCCGTCGAAGAGGGCGGCTTCGGCGAAAAAATGGCCGATCTCGAGCGTTCCGGCGCCTGGTCGCTCATAGACCGGAGCGAACCCTTCCGCACCTATCCCTTCTCCGACCAGTACGAGAGCCTGCGCCACTGGATCAACGTCTACCGCACGGCGGAATAGGGCCAAGCGCGGCCGCGCTAACCATAGCGGTTAACACCCTGCCCCGCCGCATGTGATAAAGTTCCACTATAGCTATGTGGGTTTGGGCGCGGCCGGTAAGCTTCATTGACGGCGCAGCGCCCCTAATTGTGAGCCGGGAGATGTCTGCGGTGCGATCGATTAAGCTTCTGATTGGTCTTTTCGGATTGGCGGCGGTGATGACCGCGGCGCCCATCCAGATTTCGAGCGACGGCCTGTCGCTCGACACGAAAGTGGCCGCCGCCAAGCCGGGCAATGGCAAGGGCCGCGGCAACGGCCGCGCCCTGGGCCGCGGCGGCTTGGCCGAGCAATCCAGCGGCGGTCAAGGCTTGGCCCATGGAAAGACCGGTTCCTCAGCCGGCGGAGCACGGGGCCAGGCGAACGGACGGGCGCTGGGCCACGTCGACAAGGATGCCGTCAGCGGGGTCGAGCATGCGCCGCCGGGCCAGGCCAAGAAAGAAGGCTACGACGGCGTAAAGGGCCCTCTCGGGGTCCAGGGCAGCTTCAACGCGGTCCACTCCGCCGCCATCAACAAGGGCGTAGTTTCGCCCAACTCGAGGGTCGCCCGGGTCAAGGCCTATCTCGACGCGGCCCAGGAGGTGAGCGACATCGAGAACGGCGAAGAGGGCACCGATCCGAACGACCTGGAAGCGGCCATCGAAGCGGCCGCCGTGGCGGCGGCAGATGCCTCGAGCCAGACCGTGACCTCCGACATGCTCGGCAAGGTCAACGACTATTCCAACGCTCGCGAGTTGACCGAGCCCGGCATCGACATGTCCGACGACACGAGAGACGAGGTCGCCGACGAGGCGCAGGACATCCAGTCCGGGTCCTGACGATTCTGGCCCGCCCCCGCGGTTTTGTGAGCGCAGGGGCAGCCAGTCGAGCCTAACTGAGCTCGTCGTCCTTCCAGAACTTGGTGCCCTGGATCGTCGCCTGCAGCGCCAGGCCGGTCTCGGTCAGCTGATAGAGCCTTATGCCGGGCGCCACGTCGACGGCACCGGCCCAAGCGTCGCCCTTGTCCTCGGCCTTGGCGGTGGCGTCCGCCTGGGCGCTGGCGTCCCAGCCGTCCTCGATGAAGCTCTGCAGAGCCTCCGGGTCGGTGAACACGAAGATGCCGCGGAAGTCCTTGATCCCGAGGCCGGGGCCGATGCCGGCGCTATACATCTTCATATAGGTGTCCTGGCCGGTTCCCGCCTCGCGCACGATGCCCCAGCCGCTGGCGGTGGACAGCAGCAGCAGGTTGACGCCGACGTTGGAGAAGACGGCATAGCCGGCCGCCTCTTCGATCTGGCCTTGGGCGTAGGGATGCACCTCGTAGAGGTCGGCTAAAGCCTCGCTGCGCATCTGCTGCGCGGCCTGGCGTTTTTCGGCGGCCGTCTCGCCCTTGGGCGACATGCACCCGGCCAACAAGACCAGGGACACGAGAGCGGCCAATCCCGTTCGAAACATGATGATTCTCCTCTGTGCGGCGGCGGCAGTGGGTCTCCCGGAATGTCGAGCGCGAGTTGCTCGCGCGACTCTGCTGCGACACGCGGGCGGGGGCGGCGCCCGACAGATGTTGGGTGGGGCGCCTTAAGAAGGCCTTTACGCCCCAATTTGAGCGAATTTGATGGAAGCTCGGCTCCGTCTAGCGCACGGAACAGCCGGCGGCGGAGCGCTCAACCGGCGGCCGGGTTCGCCTGGGCCCGTCGGCTTTGGCGCATCTTGGCGATTGCCTCCGGCGTGCCGTCGTTGTCCGATCCGAACCAGCGGTCCCAGGGCATGAACTCGTTGCCGTAGTTGCAGTGGTAGTAGCGGTGATGAAGCTGGTGGTGGAACGAGCCGAGCTTGAGGATGGGCATGCCCTTCACGAGCAGGCTGTCGAAGCCCGCGTGGGATGTGGCGGCGCCCAGGGTGTTCCATTGCATGTGAAAGAAGATGTGGATCGGGTGCGAAGCGATGACGACGTGGATCAGCACGCTGCTGAGATAGATGACGTGCTCGATGGGGTGCATGGAGAGCCCGGACCAGGGCCCGATGTTGTCGTTGCGGTGGTGCAGGGCGTGGGCGACCTTGTAGAGCGGCGGCCAGTGCAGCAAGCGGTGGATGACGTAGAAGTGGAACGACGCCCAGAAGGGAATGGCCGCCAAGGTCGCGACGAACAAGACCGGGTGGGCCGTCCAGTCCAGATAGAAC
>CALJXB010000106.1 GCA_937974415.1 uncultured Kiloniellales bacterium | reverse complement strand
CGAGAGATCCGTCTCCATCTTGAGGGCGTCGGCCGGCTCGATGGAGCACTGGAACTCGATCGAGATCCCTGGGTGACGCTCCAGAAGGCGATTAAGCTGCGGCGTTAGCCAATAAGTGGCCAGTCCATCGGTCACGGAGATGCGAACCGTGCCCTCCATGCGCTTGTCGGAGCCATGGACATTGCGCTGAATCTCCAGCACCGTGCTTTCAATATGGCGGGCGGCGTCGAGGATGCTCTCGCCTTCGGTGGTGAGGGCGACCCCGTTGGGCAAGCGGTCGAACAGCCGGACGCCCAAGCGATGCTCTAAATTCTCGATACGGCGGCTGATCGTGGGCTGGGTGACGCCGAGCTCATTCGCCGCCTTGGAGAAGCTGCCGGCCGAGCTGGTGGCAAGAAAAAATCTAAAGTCGTCCCAGCTCGGGAAAGGTCCAGGTGACAGTTGATCCTTCATATCCTAAGCATAACCCCTCGGATTTCTGTCGGAGTTCTGACAGGGGCCTCGCGCTTATGCAGAACGAATAACTTCATACTCTTATCAGCCTTTGCCGAGTCGGAACAATAGCTTTCTCATGTATGGGTCAAACTCTTTGCCGGGGCGGATTCCCGCCGTTTTTGTCTTTCTGGGAGCGGGGGAACGAAGCCCGGCGGAGCGGATTTTCTGTTTTGGGGTGTCGCGGTCGTGGCGCCGGGCTGAAACGCCGACGCGCCCGCCCGATCGCCCAATGCCCCCGAGTCGCGCCCGGCAAATGGTTCAAAATCAGGAGCCTTTACTCTTAACCTCTCGTAAACCCTGTGGGGCTTATTCAGGCTGTGGGCAAGTCGCAGTGGCAGCCGAGGCGGACGGCGCCCCATGCTTGCCTACCGTACTTGGATGCGATCCCGAGACCGCTGCCCGGAGCCGCGCAGGATGACGGACCAAAGGACCATGGGCGGTACCCGCAAAGCCGACGATGCCCAGCCGAGCTGCGGGCTGTTCATCCTGGCGCTCGCCATTATCCCTCTGACTCATATGCTTTTTTTATGGTTCGGCCATGCCGCGGTGCTGGATGGTTTCCTGCCGGGGCAGGACAGCTATATGCGCCTCGTCCGGGTCGAGCACCTCTACGCGACCGGCGACTGGTTCGACATCACCCTGCCGCGGAGCAACTGGCCCTACGGCGAGGTTCAGAATTGGACCCGTCCCGTTGACGTGCTGATGCTGTCGGGCGCGGTCCTGCTCGAGCCCTTCCTCGGGTTTCGCCAAGCGCTCTATTGGTGGGGCTCCGCCACGGCGCCCCTGCTGCACATCGCGACGGCCTTGGCCTTGGCCTGGATGGTGGCACCGCGCCTGGACCGCTCGCGCCAGTTGTTGGTCGTGCTGCTCTTCCTGGTGCAAATTCCGGTCTGGCGGCACGGCGTTTTGGGCCGTACCGACCATCATATGCTGATTATGCTGACCTTCGCGTTGGCCTTGGGCGGGGCGCTCAGGGTCCTGGTGGGTCCGGCCCGGCCGCGCCGCGACCTGATGGCGGGCGTTCTGGCCGGTTTCGGGCTCTGGCTGACGGTCGAATTCCTCGTGGTCCTGGCCATCATCTTTGCCGCCTTCACCATCCGGTGGCTGGCCGTGGGCGAGGGTCTCGCCCGTCGTTTCCTGTGGCACGGGCTCGGGCTGGCAGCGCTGGTTGCCGTCGCGCTGGTGACCGAGCGTCCGCCGGGCGCCTGGCTCTCGGAAGAGTATGACCGCATTTCCGTTGTGCATCTCCTCATGGCCGGGCTGGCTTGTGCATTCTGGGCGGCGGCCGCGCGGCTCGAGGCCCGCGGCCTGGGCGGCGCTGTCGGCCAGCGCGCCATCGTCGCCGCCTTGGGGGCGGCCGGCGCGGGCGGCGTCATGCTGCTCGTCTATCCGGGCTTCTTCGCTGGCCCCTTCGTCGAATTCAGTGAGGAACTCTGGGCCATCTCCACGGATATCACGGCGGAGTTCCAGCCCTTGATGCCGGCCAGCTTGGCGGACCTCGACGCCTTGTTCTTGCATATCGGGCCCGCGCTGATCGCGCTTCCCTATCTTGGATACTGCACGTGGCGGTCGCGCGGCGCGAACCTGAGGGATCTCTGGCTCCTGGTCCTCCTGGGGCTCGCGGTCTATCTGCCCCTGACGCTCATCATGCGGCGGTTTTCGCCCTTAGCGGCTATCCTGCTGGCCGTAGTGATGGCCGACCTGATCGCCCGCCTCCTCGACCGTATGAGCGCGGCCCCGAATGCTGTCGGTCGCTTGCTGGCGGCGGGGCTCATCGGCTTGGCGGTATTTGGTCACGTGATCGTGGGCGGCTACTTGGGCCAGCTGTTCGTGGCGCCTCCAGCCCGGGCCGGGACCCTGCCGTGCCCGCTCGACGTGATGATCGACGAGCTCAATCGGCCGGAAACTGTTGGGCCGGGCCAGCAGGTGGTCCTCACCACGCCGAATTTCGGGCCCATGGTCCTCTATCTCACCCCGCATGCGGTGGTGACGACCCTCTATGCCAGAAACACCGCCGGCCAGCTGGACGCCTACGCGATCTACACAGCCAGCGATATGGCGCAGGCGCGACACGTGATCGAAAAGCGCGGCGTCGACCTGATCGTGGCATGCATCGGAAAGCCGACCTACAGTCCGCCGGACGATAGCCTGGATACGCTCGGCAGCCGGCTCAGGCGCGGCGCGGCGCCCGAATGGCTGCGGCCCCTGGAGCTCAGCGAGGCCGCCGGCAGGCTTTATCGAATATACCGAGTCGAGCGCAAGGCGGAGGAAGGCCGTGGCGATGCTACGCAATCATAGGTCTGGCGCCGCCTGGAGGCAGATCGGATGATATCTCTGGACATGAGCAGGGAGCGGATCGAACCCGAGATGTCGGGCCTGCGCCTCGGTATACTTTTCTGGCTGGCGGTCGTCGGCCTCTTCGTCATGACCAACGTCGTGATCGAGATGGCCTCGGGGGCCGCGGTCCTGAACGGCGAATTGCGCGGGACCGACAGCTATACGCGGCTGCTGCGGGTGACCCGGCTCTACGAGACCGGCGACTGGTTCGACCACCTCATCCCGCGCAGCAACGCCCCCTATGGCGAAATCCTCCATTGGACCCGGCCGGCCGATCTCGTCTATCTGGCCGGCGCCCTGGCGCTGGAGCCGATCTTCGGTTTCGATCGGGCGCTCTTCCTGTGGGGCATCTGCGTCGGCCCGCTGCTTCATGTCGCCATGGTCATGGCCCTGGTCTGGGCGGTGGCGCCGGTCTTCGACCAGGAGCGGCGTTTTCTTCTGGTCCTCGCCCTGATCTCGCAGATCGCCATTTGGCCCCACGGCCTGGTCGGGCGCACCGACCATCACATGCTGATCTTCCTGGTCTTCGCGGCCGCGCTGGGCGGTACCTGGCGGATCCTCCTTGGCCCCGCGCGCCCCGCCGTTGCTGTGGCAGCCGGAGCGGCAGCCGGTTTCGGGCTGTGGCTCAGTGTCGAGTTCCTCATGGTGGTGGCCGTGCTCTTCGCCGCCCTCAGCCTGTCGTGGATCCGCACGGGTGGTGCGCTGACGAGCCGCAACCTCGCCCACGCCTTGGGGCTGACTGCCGTGGTCGCCCTTGCGGTGCTGGTCGAGCGCCCGCCCGCCGACTGGTGGGTCGAGGAGCACGACCGGATCTCGGTCGTCCATCTCCTGGTCGGGCTCTTGGCGGTCGGGTTTTGGGGAGGCCTGACGGCCCTGACGCGGGCTGGCCGGGCCGGCCAGACGGCGCCGCAACGGCTCCTGCTATGCGGCCTCGGAGCCGCCGCGGCGGGCGGCGTCATGCTGCTGGTGTTTCCCAAGTTCTTCGCCGGGCCGGAGGTCGATTTCGATCCGGGCCTGAAGGTGATTTTCCTCGACGCCGTGAACGAGACCCAGCCCTTGCTGCCGACCAATCTGAGGGACTCCGGCTGGCTGCTGATCTACCTCGGCTCGGCGCTCTTCGCGGTCCCTTGTGTTCTGCTTCGCCTCTGGCAGAAGCGCGACGACGAAGTCTGGCGCTTCTGGCTGGTGATCGCCCTCGGGCTGCTGGCCTACATTCCCCTGGCGGTGGCGATGCGGCGCTTCACAGCGTTTCCCGCCATTTTGATGGCGATCGTCATCGCCGATTTGCTGGCCAGCTTGCTCGCACGGGTGCGCGACGAGAGCGTCATGCGCCGCATGCTGGTCCTGGCCGTGGCAGTGCCGGTGATCGTGTTCGCGCCGGTCGCCGTGGGCGGGTTCCTCCTCTCCGCTGGCCAAGCCCGGATCGCCGCCCAGGCCCAAGGCTCGCGCTCGTGCCGGATCGAGCCTCTCATAGCGGAGCTCAACCGGCCGGACGGCCTGGGCGCCGCGCCGCTGACGGTGCTCGCCATGATCAACTTCGGGCCGCGACTGATGTACGACACGCCCCACCGGGTGATCACAACGCCCTATCCGCGGAACCCGGACGGCCAACTGGACGCGTTTCACATCTATAAGGCGACCGATCTCGAGGCGGCGCGCCGGATGGTCGAGGAGCGCCGGATCGACCTCATCGTGACCTGCGTCAACCGGCCCATGTACGGCGGCCTGAGCCAGTCGGAGGATACGCTGGACAGCCGGTTGCGCCGCGGCGAGGTGCCAGCTTGGCTGTCGCCGGTGGCGATCAGTGACGAGGCAAGCCGTGAAATCGGCATCTTTCGCGTCCGCTCGGGCGGCTGAACGCAACCGCCTTGGCGGGACGGGCAACGGGCCGGGCAACGGGCCGGCGCGGCTGGCCGCACCCCCTGCGGAGGAGCGGCGATGACCTTTGAGGCAAGGCCCGCAGAGGCGCCGCCGGGGCCGCTGGTTTACGGCGCCGCCCTGGCCCTCGTTCTGCTGCTCCATCTCTTCTTCCTGTTCAGCGGCATGACCCCCGTGCTGGACGGGCACCTGCCCGGCGGCGACAGCTATATGCGGTTGCTGCGGGTCTCCCATCTCTACGAGACGGGCGTCTGGACCGACATGACGTTGCCGCGCAGCAACTGGCCATACGGCGAGTCCCAGAACTGGACGCGGCCGGCCGATGTTCTGTTGCTTTCCGGCGCCCTGGCGCTGAAGCCGCTCCTGGGCTTTGAGCGGGCGCTGTTCTGGTGGGGATCGGTGACCGCGCCGCTGCTCCACATGGCGGCGGCCTTGGCCCTGGTCTGGGCGGCGGCGCCACTGGTCGCGCCGTCCCGGCGTCTTCTGGTCGTGCTCGCCCTGTTGGTTCAGATCCCGATCTGGCTTTACGGGATCTTCGGGCGCACCGACCATCACATGCTGATTATCCTGGTCTTCGTTCTGGCACTCGGGGGCACGGTGCGCATGATGGCCCGGCCGCTCGGCCCACGCGGGTGCTTCCTGGCCGGCGCCGCCGCCGGTCTCGGCCTGTGGCTCAGCCTCGAGTTTCTGGTGTTTCTGGCCGCCATTTTCGCCGCCCTCACCCTGGTCTGGATCCGCGCCGGCGGGGGCCGGGCCCGCACCAACCTTTGGCACGCGGCCGGGCTGGCGCTGGTGGTCTTGCTGGCCGTGGCGAGCGAACGCGTGCCGGCGGCCTGGTTGGCTGAAGTGCACGACCGGATTTCGGCGGTCCACCTGCTGGTGGCTGTCTTGGCGGTCCTGTTCTGGGCCGCGGCGTCTTTCGCAGAGAGCCGCCCGGCGGCGGCCACGCCGGTCAGGCGCTCGGCTATCGCTGTCCTTGGGGCCGTCGCCGCGGGGGCCGCGATGCTCGCTGTCTACCCCAAGTTCTTCCTCGGGCCCTTCGTCGACTACAGCTCCGAGGTCTGGCCGATTTCGACTGAGATCACCAAGGAATTTCAGCCGCTTGTGCCGAGAGATCCGGCGAGCTTCGGGAGCCTGCTGCTGCATCTCGGGCCGGCCCTCCTGGCACTGCCCTATCTTTGCGCCAAGGTCCTGCGCCGACGGGGGGCGGCGCTTTGGGACGGCTGGCTGTTGGTCGCTTTGGGGTTGCTGGCCTACATTCCGCTGACCATCGTCATGCGCCGCTTCTCGCCCTATGCCGCGGTGCTTCTGGCTCTGGTGCTGGCCGACCTGGCAGGCCTGCTGTTCGAGCGCATGTCCGCGGCGCGGGACGCACCGCGCCGGTTCCTCTATCTCGGCCTGGTGGTGGCGGTTTTGTTCGGGCCCATGGCGGCGGCAGGCCTACTCTTGCAGCGCGCCACGGCGCAGCCCTCGCTGGCGGCCGGGCCGGGCGGCTGCTCGCTGACCCAGTTGATCGAGGAGCTGAACCGGCCGGAGCGGCTGGCGGAGGCGCCACTGGCGGTGCTGTGGACGCCAAATCACGGGCCGCGCCTCCTCTACGACACGCCCCACGCGGTCATCGCGACGCTTTATGCGCGCAATTACCGGGGCCAACTGGACTCCTATGCCATCTATACCGCGACCGATTGGGACGTCGCGCGGGACTTGGTGACGGAACGGGGGATCGATCTCCTGGTCACCTGCGTTCATTCCTCGACCTACGGCGGGTTAAGCGCCGATCCCGGTATGCTGGACACCCAACTGCGGCGCGGCGTCTTTCCCCCGTGGCTCGAGCCGGTGGAGCTGGGCGGGGCGGCAGGCGGGGACTTTCGCATTTACCGGCCGGTGTCGCCGGGCCAGTGAGGAGGGCCTCGGAGCGCGGGTTCGAACCCGCGAAGAGGGTGCCGCGTTCCTCGGCCGAGTCCCCCGCTCCATAAGCCTTTCGTGATAGTCGGACGTCAGGAACGGCGGCTTGTCTGGCCCCTCCGGCACCCGGCCCTCGGGACCCGCGCCGCACGAGCGGGATGCGGCGGCGGCCGGATGGCGGTGACATTTTTGCCACAATGTCCATGTAGTCTGAATGTCGAGCGCCGGCGGTCGATTGACAAAGCCAGCCATTGCCACTTATTTTCAGGCACGGGAGAGAATCGGCGTAAACCCGCTGAAATCAGTCACTATTTTGTGGAATCGGGACTGGTTGGCCGACGGCTCGCTATTACTTCACACGTTTATTGTCGGGGGTATTGAGAAACTGTCTGGTTCAATTTCGATACTGTTGGCCAGGTTTGTTGACCGCTGTCGGTCAAGGCAGCGAATTGTTAACAAGAGTTCCTCCATATTTGACAAAGAGCCGCCAACTACTAGAAGATACTGTGATAGGCTAAAGGTAATAGGCCGGTTTGGCTTATGCCTGGTTTTGTGTTCCACACTGGGCACGCAACG
>CALJXB010000105.1 GCA_937974415.1 uncultured Kiloniellales bacterium | reverse complement strand
CCGGCGGCCGGCTCGGCCTGAAACTCCGCCGACACGGCATCGCCAAGACTGGCGGGATTTTCCGGTTCCAGCGACGCCTGCTGGGCCCGCGGCTCGCTCGCGCCCTCTTGGGGCCGTTGCGGCGGTTCCGGGTCCAGCGCGCCCTGGCTCTCCGCCGCAGGCTCCTCGACCACCAAGGGCTCCGCCGGTGTCAGAATGCTGCCTGCCGAGGCCACGGGACCCGACAAGGCTTGGGTCTCGGGGCCCGAGGCCAGAGGCTCGAGGCGATCCGGCACGGCGAGGATCCGGCCGTCGCCATCCTCCTGTCCGCTCGACAGGTAGTACCAGCCGCCATAAGCCAAAGCGATCAGCAGGACGGAGATCAGCAGTACCGCGCCGCTGGGAATTTTGCTTTCCGGTGCCGGTGTCGGAAAAACCAACTGCAGGCGCTCGTTGACCCCTTCGACCTCGTCCTTGAAGCGGCAGACGATCTCGATGCTGTCCAAACCGAGGTGGTCGGCGTAGGCCCGGATGAAGCCCACGGCATAGGTGGTGCCGGGCAAATCGTCGAATCGGCCGTCCTCGATCGCCTCCAGGTAGACCCGCCGGATCTTCAAGTCACCGGCGATGCGAACCAGATCTCGGCCCAAATCCTCTCGCGCCCGGCGAAGCTCCGCGGCGACGCTCTCGCCCGTGAAGGCGTCCATGACCCGCGGCTCAAGAGGACGTACCGGCCCCTCTGGCTGCCGCTCCTGACGGGTAAGCCGCTGAAAAATTGCTTTTATTTTCTCTTCCGCCATAGCGGACGGCTCATTCGATGCGAGACCCATTCGTCGCAGTCGAGCCTAAGCGTCAGCGATGGATACCTCGCAAACCGGGATTTTCCACCCGGAACGAATCGGCGACCGAACCACGACGCGCTTTCTATCAAATCCTGCGGGCTTGACCAACCTGAGAGATACGCGCGGGCGGAACTATCGTCTTTCGGCCGTCATTCGGCGTCCAGGCCATAGGCGCTGTGCAGCGCCCTGACGGCCAATTCTGTGTACTCCTCGGCCACCAGAACGCTGATTTTGATCTCCGAGGTGGAGATGACCTGAATGTTGATCCCCTTCTCGGCCAGCGCCGTGAACATCTGCTGTGCCACGCCGGCATGACTTCGCATGCCGACGCCGATCACCGAGATCTTCACCACGTCCGGGTCGCCCGACAGCTCCTCGTAGTCAAGGTGGGCGCAGTTTTTCTCGATCACCTTGAGGGCCCGATCGAATTCCCCCTTGCCCACGGTGAAAGTCAGGTCCGTCGACTCCCGCTCGGTCGACACGTTCTGCACAATCATGTCGACGTTGATATGCGCCTCGGCCAGGGGGCCGAAAATGGCCGCCGCCACGCCCGGGCGATCCGGCACCTGGCGCAAGGTGATCTTCGCCTCGTCTCTGCTGTAGGCGATGCCGCTGACGATTGCCTTTTCCACGATCTCGTCCTCATCGACGACCAAAGTTCCGGGTGAGTTCTCGAAGGATGACAGGACCTGGACGCGAACGCCGTGCTTCATGGCGAGCTCGACCGAGCGGGTCTGCAGCACCTTGGCGCCGACTGACGCCATCTCGAGCATTTCCTCGTAGGTCACGCGATCGAGCTTGCGCGCCTTGGCCACGATGCGCGGGTCGCTGGTGTAGACGCCGTCCACGTCGGTGTAGATATCGCAGCGCTCCGCCCCGAGGGCCGCGGCCAGGGCCACCGCCGAGGTGTCGGTGCCGCCCCGCCCGAGGGTCGTGACCCGGCCGTCGGGCGAGATCCCCTGAAATCCGGCGACGATCGCCACCTGCCCGTCTTCCATGCGCTGGACGATGTCCTCGACCCCGATGCTTTCGATGCGGGCGCTGCCGTGGGCATCGTTGGTGCGAACCGGCACCTGCCAGCCCAGCCAAGACCGCGCGGCGACGCCGATTTCCTGAAGGGCGATCGCCATGAGGCCCGCGGTCACCTGTTCGCCCGCCGAAACGACCACGTCGTATTCGCGCAGGTCGGAGATCTTGGCGGTTTCGTCGACATATCCGACCAGCTGATTGGTCACCCCGGCCATGGCCGAAACCGCCACGGCAACCTGATTGCCCGCGGCAAACTCCGCCCGGACCCGTTCCGCGGCGTGGCGCACACGCGCCACGTCGGCCACGGAGGTGCCGCCGAATTTCATGACGATTCGGGCCATCTCTCACCCTACAAATGGAGGCCGCGCGGACATCCGGGACCGCCCTGCGGCTTGCCCGGAAGAAGGCCGCTATCCATACTCTCTGGACCCTGCCCTTGCAAGCCTAGGAGGCAGAGGGGAGACGGCTGGAACCGGCCCCGCTCGAGGGGTGCGGGCGAGTTGCGAACCGGACTTGCGTCAAGCGGACCCGGAAGGACGAGCGGACTTGAGCGACAAAAGCAGTATCGATCCCGGCGAGGTTGCGAAATTCGACGCTCTGGCGGGCAGTTGGTGGGACCCGGAGGGCGACTTCCGGCCGCTGCACCGCCTCAACCCCACGCGCCTCGCCTTCATCCGCGATCACGCGTGTGCTCAATTTGCGCGGGACACCGAGGCGCTCCACCCCCTGGCGGGACTGAGCGTCCTCGATATCGGCTGCGGCGGCGGGCTTCTATCGGAGCCCCTGGCGCGGCTCGGTGGCGAGGTGGCCGGGATCGACGCCAGCCAAGAGGCTGTCGAGGTCGCCGCCTGGCACGCCGAACAAGGTGGACTGGCGATCCAATACCGCTGCTCTACGGCGGAAGACCTGGCGGCCGAAGGCGCTCGCTTCGATCTTGTCATCAATATGGAGGTGGTCGAGCACGTGGCCGACGTCGAAGGTTTCATGGCGGCCAGCTGCGCGCTGGTCAAGCCGGGCGGCGCAATGGCCATGGCGACCCTGAACCGCACGCCCAAGTCGTTCCTCATGGCCGTGGTGGGTGCCGAATACGTCCTGGGCTGGCTGCCCCGGGGCACCCACGACTGGCGGCGCTTCCTTCGCCCGTCCGACCTGGTCCGTCGGCTGGAGGCCAATGCCTTGACGGTGACCGAAATGTGCGGCGTCGGCTACAATCCGCTCGACGACCGCTGGCGGCGCTCGCGCGATCTCGACGTCAATTACATGCTGTTTGCGGCGCGGGAATAAAGCGACGGCAGGTCTAGGAGTTCTCGCGCGGCAGCCAGGGGATGCGGCTCACGCTCACCCCTTCCTCTTCCAGCGCTTCGGCTTCCTCTTCGCTGGTTTCGCCGTAGATCGGCCGCTCGTCGGTTTCGCCGTAGTGGATCTTGCGCGCCTCTTCGGCAAACTCCGGGCCGACGTAGTCGAAGCTCTCTTCGACCTGGCGGCGCAGCTCCTGCAGCGCGCGACGCACCTTGGCCGACTGCTCCGTCTCGCGCATGGCTTTGGTGGTCGCACCGCCCACCGGCGCATTGGAGACCGCCGTGCGGGCGGCCGGCGTCCCGGCGTCGCTTCCGGCCGAAGTCCCGGTGGAGCTCGGCATATCTTCGCTGCGCGAATCGCTATGCCCAGCCGATTTGGTCACGTGCGGCGCCATAATCGCCTTTTCCACCTTTTTCGACCCGCAGACCGGGCACTCGACGACGCCCGCCTCGGCCTGACTGTCGTAAGCGCCGGAATCCCGGAACCAGGTTTCGAAAACATGGTCCTTATGGCATCTGAGGTTATAGAGGATCATACTCGTTCAGCCTGTGGTCCGAGACGGCGGGTGCCCTGTCCAATGCCACCCCTATGTGGCGGTAAACCTGCGTCGGCTCAAGACCTGCCTGGTGTGATTGGCCGCAGAATCGAGAACATAGCAGGAATTTATGCTGGATTAGGTGAAATCTTGCCACCGAACTCGCCTTCACCCGCCCACGACAGCCTGACGGCAGCGTCGCCCTGGATCCAGCGATTCGCGGTCCAGGTGGCCGCCGGCGGGCGGATCCTGGACGTGGCCAGCGGCGGCGGCCGGCACAGCCGCCTGTTCCTCGACCGTGGCTGCCGGGTTTTGGCCGTGGACCGTGACGTTTCCGCCTTGGCAAGGCTTCGCAAGGGGGCTGACCTCGAGGTGTTGGAAGCAGACCTCGAGTGTGCGCCTGCTCGCCCCTGGGGCGAAGAGCGCTTCGACGCGGTTGTTGTGGTCAACTATCTTCACAGGCCGCTGCTCGCGCACCTGATCGACAGCGTGGCGCCGGGCGGGCTGCTGCTATACGAGACCTTCGCCGCCGGCAACGAGCGTTTCGGACGGCCACGCAATCCGAACTTCTTGCTGAAGCCGGGCGAACTGCTCCATGCGGTAAGCGGCCATCTGCGGGTCCTGGCGTACGAGGACTTGGAGGTCAGCGAGCCGCATCCGGCGGCCGTCCAGCGTATCGCAGCGCAGCGGATGGCCCCCGACCGCGAAAGCTGAGGCCGCTGCCCGTGACAAAGGCGGCGGCGGAGGCGGCGGCAAACGCGAAGTCCGCCGGGCCGGATCCAAAACAGGAATATCTTAACTTAATCAATAATTAAGCCTCAATTGCGACCCTGGAGATGGCGATTTTGTCGCCGCAACAGCGCCTCTGCGCGGGCTCTGGGCAAAGACCCGACGGCCTCGCACTTCGGCTGGCGTTCGACAGACTGTGAGTGCGAGCCGATGACCGGCCATTGCGAAACCTCCCAACACCTTCTGCGGCTGGCGTCCGGGCATACGGTCGGGGACCGCATGGCCTTGGCAACGTCGCTGGTCGACCTTCTCGCCGAGATGGAGCCCGATTTGAGCGACCGCGAGGCGGCGCTGATCGACGACATCCTGAACAAGCTGATCGGAGATTTCGAAACCGCGATGCGCCGCGAACTGGCAGACCGGCTGTCGCATCTCGAGCTATCGCCCCACGAGGCGATCGTCGCCCTGGCCAACGACGATATCGACGTCGCCAAGCCGCTCTTAATGGAAAGCCCAGCGCTGCGCGATCAAGACCTGATCGGTATCGTCCATACTCGGTCGCGCCAGCATCGCATGTCGATTGCGCTCCGCACCATGGTCAGCAAGGCGGTCTCGGACGCGCTGGTCGAAACCGGGGACGAGGCGGTCATCAGCTCGTTGCTGAGCAACAAGAACGCACAGATCTCCGACGCCACCCTCGCCTATCTGGTGGGCGAAAGCCGCCGGGTCGACAGCTATCATGAGCCGCTGGTTCTGCGCGAAGATTTGAGCGAGGACTTGGCCAAGCAGATTTACGATATCATCGCCAGGGACCTCAGAAACTACATTCTGCAGCACATCGAACTCGATGCCGAGCTTCTCGACGGGGAACTGGCCAGCATATCGGCCGACTTGCTGGCACACGCCGAGCACTCGGACGGCGAGTTGCCACACAACGATGCGCCCGAGCGGCTAGCCAAGGCTTTGGCCAACGCCAGGGAGATTACGCCCGACTTTCTGGTCAAGGTCCTGCGCGCCGGACGGATCAACCTGTTCGAGGCGCTGATCGGACAATCGGCCGGCCTGCCCGCGACTACATTGCAAAAGCTCTTATACAAGACGGACGGCAAGGCCCTTGCGGGCATCTGCCGGGCCATAGGAATTCCAAAGAAGCCTTTCATAGAGATCTACCTGCTAATCCGGCGGTCGCAGGGCGCGCCGGGGTCCACGTTCACGCGCGAGGTCGGCTCCATCGTTCGATACTTCGACAGGATCACGCCGGCCAATGCCCTCGAGGCGCTCGCCCATTGGCGCGGAGAGCGCGGCATCGACGCCATGGAAACGGCTGAGAACGATGCCTGCTAAGCCGGCGACACAGACGCCGGCCCGGTCCGCTCGGACGGCCCAGTCCGCTCAGGCGGCCCCCTCCACTGCCGCGGCCAGCGGCGCCTATGAGGCGCATGAAATGCTGGACGCCTTGAACGCCGCTTTCCACCCCGAGGAATCGATGAGGGCTCGCGACGGCATTTCCTTGCCGGATGCCCCCTGGGACTCGGCCCCCCCACTGGCGATTCGTGATCGCAGCGGGGAGATTTCCTTCGCGAACCCCGCCTTCAAGGGCCTGTACGACTCCCTCAAGGCGGCCAACGCGCTGGCGCCTACCGAAGACCTGGCCACCGTGATCCAAGGTCTCGGCCACTCCTACACGGAGCATCTCGTCCTCCACATCGAGGGTAAGCCTCGCTTGTTTCTCGCCTGGCATCAACTCGCGACAGGCGAGCCGCCGGAATCGGGCGCTGTCATCTCCCAATTCCTACCGGTCGATGGCCTCGGTCGCCGGCTGCACGCTCTGCAGCATTCCGACGAGCGCTGGCAAGATCTCACGCGCCTTGTGACCGAAATCGTTTGGGAATGCAGTCCGCAGGCCGTGATCACCTATATCTCGCCGCGGGTCCTCCATCTCCTGGGCTACCATCCCCACGACATCATCGGGCGCCCCTGGAGCTTTCTGGCCGGCGAGGCAGACAGCTTGACGGAGCGGATTACGAACCCGGCCGGACGATCGCCATTTCGCGGTTTGGAATTGCGACTCGTGGATAAACACGGGTGCGGCCGCCAGTTCATGATGCAGGGACTTCCGGTCTTCGACCGCGACAGCGGCGCGTTAATGGGCTACCGAGGCGCCGCCCAGGACATGACCGATTACATCGAGAACCAAGCCGTCCTGCTCCAGGCGGCGGAAGCCGCAGAAGCGGCGAGCCGTGCCAAAAGCGAGTTCCTCGCCAACATGAGCCACGAACTGCGCACGCCGCTCAATGCCATCATCGGGTTCACCGAGATCATGGCGTCCGAGGAGTTCGGACCGATCGGCAACCGGCGCTACGTCGAATATCTCAACTCAGTCCTCGAAAGCAGCCAGCACCTGCTCGGCCTCATCAATCAGGTCCTCGATGTCGCCAAGATCGAATCCGGTCGCCTTCAACTCATCGAGGACAGCGTCGATCCTGGAAGCCTGGTCCGCACCACGGTGAGAGTCTTGTCGGCAACCGTCAAACGTCGGGGCATCGACGTTGTCAGCGATGTGGCCGAGTCATCGGTCCATTTGTGGGCCGACGAGGGCAAGCTGCGGCAAATCCTTCTCAACCTTCTGTCCAATAGCCTTAAGTTCACACTCGAAGACGGCCGCGTCGAAATCGTTGCCAAGCCCGATCTCGACGGATCCTTCCTGTTCCAAGTACGCGACAATGGCATCGGCATCGATCCGGAAAAGTTCGAGGCGGTGCTAACGCCCTTCGAGCAGATCGACAGCCACCTCACGCGTCGCTTCGAGGGGACCGGACTGGGCCTGCCCTTGGCCAAGGCGCTGACCGAGGCGCACGGCGGCAGGCTGACGCTTGAGAGCACGCCCGGCGAGGGCACGACGGTCACCATTCGCTTACCCGCCGACCGGGTCGTGCGCGGCTGACCCGGCGCGAGTCCCGGCCACCTCTTCAAATTCGGCGGCCCCGGAGCCATTGGCAGCCCCGGAGCCTTTGGCAGCCTCGAGAGCCGGTGATAAACTCCTGGCATGCGGGTCAAAGCGATGCTCTTGGACCTGGAAGGCGTGCTCTACGACGGCGAACGGCCGATCGAGGGCGCGGCGGCGGCCGTCGCCCGACTGCGCGACATGGGCGTGGATCTGCGCTACCTCACCAACACCACGACCCGCTCGCGCGCCGGGGTCGCCGAACGCCTGGCAGGGCTCGGCCTCAGCCTCGGCCCGGAAACGCTCTTCACCCCTTTGGCCGCGGCGCGGCGCCTGCTGATCGGCTGGGAGGCGCAACGGATTCGCCTAGCCGCACCCGAGACGGCAGCCGCGGACTTCGGCGGCCTCGAGCTGACAGACTCCGGTCCGGTCGACGCTGTCGTCGTCGGCGATCTCTACAAGGACTTCGACTGGGATCTGCTCAACGAGCTTTTCGTCCTGTTGCGTGGCGGCGCGCGTCTCATCGCGTTGCACAAGAACCGCTACTGCCGCCGCGGGGATGGCATAGGCCTCGACGTCGGCCCCTTCGTGGCGGCGCTCGAGTATGCCGCCAACACGCAGGCCGTCGTGGTCGGCAAGCCCTCGCCCGACTTTTTTCAATTGGCCCTCGACGACATGGGAGTCGCTGCGGCCCACACCATAATGGTCGGCGACGATATCGATGCCGACATCGGCGGCGCCCAAGGGGCCGGACTGAAGGCAGTACAGGTCAGAACCGGAAAATATACCGCGGCCGACCTTGAACATCCGACGGTGCGACCCGATTTTCGTATCGACTCCGTCGCGAGTCTCCCCGAACTGATTGGCGACATGATGTGAGGCCGGCGCTACAGGCCCGATTTCTCGATTTGATCATCTCACTGAGGCTTAAGTTCATCGGATGCAATGGGCCTGCAGTTTCCGTGAAAAGGAAATGCATTAAAGTGAGAACTATACAGAATCCGATTGTTATCGTCGGTCTTTAATAGTTTGCATCCATAATGACGCCGCATCGAGTTGCGCGCGACTCCTAATACCCGGGCGCAACGGGTGCACATTCGTAAAGGATTTGTTAACGATTTCCACGTACAGCACATCTTGCATCGGTGTCATGCAAACTCTCCCAAAACACACCACGAGGTAAGGAACATGGCTAAGCGAACCATGTCGGCGCGTCGGACAACGTCCAAGGCTAAAGCGTCGACTGCATCGAAATCCATGTCAGCCGCCCAGCTTCAGAAAATGAAGAAGGACTTGGCAGCCGCGCAGAAGCAACTCCGCGCCGCTGAGAAAGCCCTTAAGGCGCTGACACAGGCCATGGCGAAGGCATCCACCAAGAAATCGGCTGCCAAGCCAGCTAAGAAAACCGCCGCGAAGAAGAAGGCCGCGGCGAAGAAGACCACCGCTCGTAGGAGCACCGCCCGTAAGGCGGCGGCGAAGAAGCCGGCGAGGAAGACCGCGAAGAGGGCCGCGCCCAGAAAGACGGCGGCCAGAAAGACCGCGGCAAAAAAGGCGACAGCCCGCAAGCCCGCGAGGAAGATCGCCGCGAAGAGGAAGGCCACACCCAGAAAGTCGGCGGCCAGAAAGCCCGCAGCGAAAAAGGCGACCGCCCGTAAGGCAACCGCCCGTAAGCCCGCGAGGAAGATCGCGGCGAAGAAGCCCGTTCGCAAGGTCGCCGTGCGGAAGGCCGCCGCGAAAAAGACGGCCGCGCCCAAGAAGACGACGGCCAAGCGGACAGCTCCCAGGATTAGTACCTACGGAAAGAGAGGCATCGGCGGATTTTCTTTGAGACTCGACTGAGAATCAATCGGCTTCGCTGCCATGTTGTACCAGTCAATCGGCAGGAGCACTTGTGCCCTCTCTGCAACAGCAAACTTGCTGATGTTGTATGGCATATTGCTAGGTCGTGAAGAAGCCCGACAGCTTTTCGGATACTCCAAATGCGGTTCCGTGCGTGCAGTTACTCATCCAATGCTACAGCGTACAATGGAGCGGCAGCTGG
>CALJXB010000104.1 GCA_937974415.1 uncultured Kiloniellales bacterium | reverse complement strand
GTCCTCGCGGCCGCGCAAGCCCTCCTCCTCGAGGCTGCGCAAGACCGCAAGCGCGCTCGAATTGACCGAACGGACGTGTCCGGTGCCGCCGCACCGCGGGCACATTTCCGTCGAGCTTTCGAACAGGCTGGGCCGCAAGCGCTGGCGCGACAATTCCAGCAGGCCGAAGGGACTGACTCGGCCGAGCTGGATGCGCGCCCGGTCGGAGCGCATGGCTTCCTTCAGTCTGCGCTCGACGTCTCGGTTGTGCCTGGACTCCTCCATGTCGATGAAATCGACCACGACGAGCCCGGCCAGGTCTCTGAGGCGCAGCTGGCGCGCCACCTCCTCGGCGGCTTCCCGGTTGGTCTTGAGCGCCGTTTCCTCGATGTGGCGCTCGCGGGTCGCACGGCCCGAATTGACGTCGATCGCGACCAAGGCCTCGGTCTGGTTGAGCACGATGTAGCCGCCCGACTTCAGCTGTACGGTCGGGCTGTGCATGGCTTCCAGTTGGCCTTCCACCTGGTGGTGGTGGAAGATCGGCGTGGACTGATCCTTGAACTGCTGGACCTTCTTCGCGTGGCTCGGCATGAGGCTGCGCATGAAGGCCTTGGCCGTCTTGTAGCCGGCCTCGCCCTGGACCCAGACCTCGTCCATGTCGCGGCTGTAGAGGTCCCGGATCGAGCGCTTGATCAGGTTGGCTTCTTCATGGATCAGGCAAGGCGCGGTCGACTTCAGGGTGGTCTGGCGGATCTCGTCCCACAGGCGCATGAGGTATTCGTAATCGCGCCGGATCTCCGCCTTGCTGCGCTGCGAGCCGGCGGTGCGCACGATCACCGCCATGCCGTCCGGGATCTTCAGTTCGCCGAGAATGCTCTTCAGGCGCCGGCGATCGTTGGCGCTGCCGATCTTGCGGCTGATACCGCCGCCGCGCGCCGTATTGGGCATCAAGACGCAGTACCGCCCGGCGAGGGACAGATAGGTGGTCAAGGCGGCGCCCTTGGTGCCGCGCTCCTCCTTGGAGACCTGCACCAGGATCACTTGCCGGCGCTTGATGACTTCCTGGATCTTGTAGCGGCGCAGCAGCTTGGCGCGGCGTCGGCGCTGATCCTCGATCTCGTCGCCGCCGACCGTGTCGACGCGAGGTTCTACGTCGACCTGCTCGACCTCGTTGGTCCGTACGTCGGCCGCGTCCTGGTCGGGCTCATCAGCGGGCTCTTTGGCGGTTTCGTCGCCAAGACCCTCGCCCGGGTCGTCGTCGAGATGGTCGCCGGGGTCGTCCGGCGCCGCCTCGGCCGGCTCACAGGGCACCTCCTCTGAGATGGCCCGGCCATTGCCAGTCCCGTTGCCGCCCCCATCGTCCGCGGCGTCGATGTCCTCCTCGCCCAGGCCGTCATTGCGCAGGGCCGCCTCTTCGGCCGCCAGGGCCGCGCGGTCGGCGATCGGAATTTTGTAATAGTCGGGATGAATCTCGGAAAACGGCAGGAAACCGTGTCGGTTGCCGCCGTATTCGACGAAGGCGGCTTGCAGCGAAGGTTCGACCCGGGTGATTTTTGCCAGGTAAATGTTGCCTTTAAGCTGCGACCTCGCTGCCGTTTCGTAGTCGAATTCTTCGATTCGCTTGCCGGATAGCACAACCACCCGCGTTTCTTCCGGGTGGTTGGCATCGATGATCATACGTTTTGCCATTCAGATGGAGCTCCCCAGCGCGCTCGGCGGAGGTCACGCAAGGCGTGATCCGCGGCGCGTGACGGGTCCGGTCGCTGCCCGGTGTGGAGCTTTTGCGATGCAAGACCCGTTTCGTGTTCATGTCAGCCCTAACGTCTGGTGACGCATCAAGGGGTGGTCGAATAATCCCCGGCTCGGCTCGGCCGTTTGCCGTTCCCGGACCGGGGCACCGGCGATACGGTCGCCCGCCGGCGGTGATTGTTCGCCTGCGCGTCGCGGCCGGATTAAGGAAATCGGCAAGGTTGCCAAAGCCGACAGGCCGGAAGCATGACGCCACCTCTCCTGCTGCCCATCGGTGAAGACGGACAGGATCGACGGCGCCGAGCGGCGATACAAATACAATAGGATGCGTGGGGCCGTCCTGCAATTGCTTTGCACCGGCCCAGGCAAAAATGCCTGCGGCCGAACGAACGCCGTTGCAATGCGCCGCTGCTCCGGTTACAGGATAACGGGGTGGCGTACCCATTGGGGGCAAATATAGTAGTTGGCACAAGTATTTGTGCTAGATGTTGAAGATTTTGTCGTTTGAATGAGATGATGGCACGCGTTCTTATCGCCCTCGCCGCCCTGGTCCTGAGCAGCTCTCTGGCGCTCGCGAAGTCGAGTGTAACGGACGTGCGAATCGGGGTTCACCCCGACAAGACTCGTTTCGTGCTGGAGTTGACCGAGCTGCCGGCCTATCGCGCGTTTACTCTGCCCGATCCGTTTCGCGTCGTGATCGATCTGCCGGCCCTCGATTGGCGGCTCGGCCCGCGCCGGGACGTCGAGCGCGGCGGCTTGGTGCAGGCGCTGCGCTACGGGCTGTTCGCGCCGGGCACCAGCCGGGTCGTGCTCGATGTCACTCAGCCGGTGGATCTCGACACGGTCTTCACCCTGCCGCCCAACAACGGCCATGGCCACCGCCTGGTCATCGACCTGAAGCCGATCAGCCGCGAAGCCTATTTTGCCCGGGCGCGCACCCCGCTGGTATCCAACCCGCCCTTGCCGCGGTCGCAACAGGCGGCGCTTCCCTTGGCCCCGCCCAAGCCCGAGGGAGACAGCCGCCCGGTCATCGTCATCGATGCCGGCCATGGCGGCGTCGATCCTGGCGCCATCAGCCGGACCGGGGTCTACGAGAAGACCCTGGTGCTGGCCTATGCCAAGGAGCTCAAGCGGCAGATCGAGGCCAGCGGGCGCTATCGGGTGCAGATGACCCGGGAGGGGGACGTTTTCATCCGCCTACGCGACCGCATCGCCTATGCCCAGAACAGCGGCGCGGGCCTTTTCGTCTCGCTTCACGCCAACTCCCACCGCAAGCGCGACCTGCGCGGGGCGGCGGTCTATACCCTGTCCGAGAAAGCCTCGGACGCGGAAGCCGCAGCCCTGGCGGCCAAGGAGAACAAGGCCGACGCCATCGCCGGCATCGACCTCTCGGACCAGCCCGAGGCCGTAAGCAAGATTTTAATCGATCTCGCGCAACGTGAGACCATGAACCAGTCCAAGGGCTTCGCCAATACTCTGGTTAATCAGTTTCGCGCCGTCGGGCCGGTTGTGCGGAACACCCACCGTTCGGCCGGTTTCGCGGTGCTCAAGTCGCCGACCGTGCCGTCGGTTCTGGTGGAGGTGGGTTATCTCTCCAACAAGTCGGAAGAAAAGCTTTTGCGCTCGGATGCCCATCGCCGCAAAATCAGCCAGGCGATCGTCAAGGCGATCGACGACTATTTCGCCGGGCAGCGCCCTGCGGGCCCCTCGTGACGGGCCATAAGATCGCCATAGTCTATTGATATGTCACAGGTCTCGATAGGGTCCGGCGCGGCTCACGGCAAAGACGGTTTGGGCCGTCGCCCCGTTTCATTCGCGACCCGGGCGATCTGGGCGATCTGGGCGACCTGGGCGACAGGGTGCGGGGCGGACGCGGCGCGCAGTCCGCGACAGGGGTCGACGTGAAGATACTCATCGCAGTCCTGGTTTTGCTGGTTTGCGGCGCCCTGGCGGCGGGCGGCGGCGTGCTCTACGTCTTCCACCACTACGGCAAGGACCTGCCCGACTACAAGCAGCTGGCCGACTACGATCCGCCGACGGTGACCCGGGTTCATGCGGGCGATGGCCGGCTGCTGGCGGAGTACGCCACCCAGAAGCGGGTTTTCGTGCCGATCCAGGCGATTCCCAAACGGGTGGTCAACGCCTTCCTGGCGGCCGAAGACAAGAACTTCTACAGCCACCCGGGCGTCGATTTCATGGCGGTCTTGCGGGCCGTCGTCACCAACGTGACCAATAAGGTCCAAGGCCGCCGTCCGGTCGGCGCCTCGACCATCACCCAGCAGGTGGCGAAGAACTTCCTGCTGACCAACGAGCTGTCCTACGAGCGCAAGATCAAGGAAGCGATCCTCGCCCTGCGCATGGAGCGGACCTTCACGAAGGACCGTATCCTCGAGCTCTATCTCAACGAGATCTTTCTCGGCTACCGCGGCTCCTACGGGGTCGCCGCCGCGGCGCTCAACTACTTCAACAAGTCGCTGGACGAGCTGACCATCGCCCAGGCGGCCTATCTGGCGGCCCTGCCGAAGGCGCCGAACAACTACCACCCCGTGCGCAACTACGCCCAGGCGGTCGCCCGGCGCGACTGGGTGATCGGCCGCATGGTCGAGGACCGCAGCATCACGCCCCTGGAGGCCGAGCTCGCCTGGAACGAGCCCCTGGAAATCCGCCAGCGCGGCGAAACCGAGGTCGCAGAGGCCGCGCACTTCGCCGAAGAAGTGCGGCGCGAGCTGGTGCGGCTCTATGGCGATTACGGGCTTTACGAGGGCGGCCTGTCGGTCCGCACGACCCTCGATCCCAGGCTCCAGATGGCGGCCGAACGGGCGCTCAGAGACGGCCTCATCGCCTACGACCGGCGCCACGGTTGGCGCGGGCCGCTCGCCCGCCTAGTTGGCCTCGAGGCGGAGACCTGGGCCGAGAACCTAGCCTTGGCCGAGATCCTCGAAGGCGCGCCGGGCTGGGAGCGTGCCTTGGTCCTCTACACCTCTGACAAGGTGGCCGAGATCGGCTTCGTCGATGGGCGCACCGGTCAGATCCCCCTCAACGCCCTGGTGTGGGCCCGCGAACCGCTGGACGATCAAAAGGTGGGGGAGAGCCCGAGCTCGGTGGAACAGGTGATGGCGGCCGGCGACGTGATCTACGTCGAGCCGATCGTGGAAGACAGCTTCGGCAAGCCGGTGCCCGACGGGACCTACGGGCTCCGCCAGGTCCCCGAGATCAACGGCGCCCTGGTCGCCTTGGACCCCCATACCGGCCGGGTGCTGGCCATGGTCGGCGGGTTTTCCTTCGACGACAGCGAGTTCAACCGGGCCAATCAGGCCAAGCGCCAGCCCGGCTCGGCGTTCAAGCCGATCGTCTATCTGGCGGGCCTCGACAGCGGCTTCACGCCCTCGACTCTGATCCTCGACGCGCCTTTCGTGATCGACCAAGGCCAGGGCCAGGGCAAGTGGAAGCCGGCCAACTACACCCGCAGGTTCTACGGACCCACGCCGATGCGCGTCGGCATCGAGAAGTCGCGCAACCTCATGACCGTGCGCCTGGCCCAGACCATCGGCATGGAGAAGGTGGCCGACTACGCGACCCGCCTCGGGGTGGTCGACCACATGCCCGAAGTGCTCGCCATGGCGCTTGGCGCCGGCGAGACCACCCTGCTCAGGCTGACCACGGCCTATGCCATGCTGGTCAACGGCGGCCGGCGCATCACGCCGAGCCTGGTCGACCGGGTGCAGGACCGCAACGGCACAACCATCTTCCGCCATGACACGCGCAACTGCCCGGGATGCGGCGACGAGACCTGGCGCGGCCAGGACGTGCCGCAGCTGCCCGACGAGCGCGACCAGGTGGCCGACGGGGCGAGCGCCTACCAGGTGGTGTCCATGCTGCAGGGCGTGGTCCAGCGCGGCACCGGCCGGCGGGTCGCGGCGGTCGGCAAGCCGCTGGCCGGCAAGACCGGCACCACCAACGAATCCCAGGACACCTGGTTCATCGGCTTTTCGCCCGATCTGGCGGTCGGCGTCTTTGCCGGTTTCGACGAGCCCCGGACGCTGGGCCCCAAGGAGACCGGCTCCAGCGTCGCGGCGCCGATCTTCCGCGACTTCATGGCCGCGGCGCTGGCCGACGAGCCGGCGATCCCGTTCCGCATTCCGCCCGGCATCCGCCTGGTCCGCGTCAATGCCGAGAACGGGCGGCTGGCGCGCTCGGGCGACTCGCGGGTGATCCTCGAGGCCTTCAAGCCCGGCACCGTCCCGACGGGCGAGCAAACGGTGCTCGACGGCGGCTACAACCCCCTGGCCAGCGATGCCACGCGGGTGGTGGTGCCCGGCGGCTCCGACGGGCTGTACTAATCCGCCGATAATCCCTAAATCATTCCCGTCCGATTCTTGTTTTGACCGGGAGGGCCCATGCGCGCGGAAATCGAAGCGGTGGTCGACGCCATCCAGCAGTCCTTGGCGCTGCTGAGGAGGCATCTTTGACCTGGAGAACGCCACGGCGCGACTCGAGGAGCTGAACAAGCTCGCGGAGGACCCGGAGCTGTGGAACGCTCCCGAGGCCGCCCAGAAGGTGATGCGCGAGCGCGGCACCCTGGAGCAGGCGATCGGGTCGTTCTCCAAGCTCGAACAGAGCCTGGAAGACGCCCTGGTGCTGCTGGAGCTGGGCGAGGCCGAGGAGGACGAGGCCAGCATCCGCGAGGCGGAGGGCCAGCTCCAACGCCTGCAGGACCGCGCCGCCAAGCTCGAGCTCGAGAGCCTGCTGTCGGGCGAGGCCGATGCCAACGACTGCTACGTGGAAATCCACGCCGGCGCCGGCGGCACCGAGGCTCAGGACTGGGCCGAGATGCTGCTGCGGATGTACACTCGCTGGGCCGAGGCCCACGGCCACAAGGTGGACTGGCTGGAGGAGAGCGCGGGCGAAGAGGCCGGCATCAAGTCGGCCACCATCCAGGTCAAGGGCCACAACGCCTATGGCTGGCTGAAGACCGAATCGGGCGTGCACCGCCTGGTGCGCATCTCGCCCTACGATTCCCAGTCGCGCCGCCACACCAGTTTCGCCAGCGCCTGGGTCTATCCGGTGATCGACGATATGATCGAGGTCGAGATCCTCGATAAGGACCTGCGGGTCGACACCTACCGGGCCTCGGGCGCCGGCGGCCAGCACGTCAACAAGACCGACAGCGCGGTCAGGATGACCCACCTGCCGACGGGCATCGTGGTGCAGTGCCAGAACGACCGCTCGCAGCACAAGAACCGGGCCCAGGCCATGTCCATGTTGCGCGCCCGGCTCTACGAGCACGAGCTGCAGAAGCGAGAGACCGAGGCCCAGGCCGAGGCGGACAGCAAGTCGGAGATCGGCTGGGGCCACCAGATCCGCTCCTACGTGCTACAGCCCTACCAGATGGTGAAGGACCTGCGCACCGGGGTCGAGATCGGCAACCCCCAGAGCGTGCTCGACGGCGCCATCGACAAGTTCCTGGAAGCCGCCCTCGCCCAGAAGATCGAAGGTGGCGCCGAAAGCGCCAGCCGGGAGGCGGGGGACGCGTAGGTTCTTTCCGCTACGCTGTTTAGCTTCGCTCGGGCCATCGCCGATTGACCGCAATCCAACTCAGTCGTCGAAGAAGGCGAGAGTCCGCACCTCGATGCTTTGGCGCGGCGCGGCATGTTGGGGCGTCGTCGGGTCGTCGAAGGCGGTGTGCGGGGTGAAGCGCGCCCGGCCGTCCTCCAGGGAGTCGTAGCCTTTGATCAGCACCGCCTCGTGGCGCTCCATGCGCGGGAACGTGTACCAGCGGTGCTCGGGGCTATAGGTGACGTTATAGATCTCGCCGACCCGATCCGCGTAGACCAGGTCCAGGGGCACCCGGTTGTGCGGCGCGATGCTGCGGGCGTCGGCGAAGGCGAGCGGCGCGGTTTCGACCGGCCCGGCGATGGGGCGCCAGACGTTGATGATGGCGAAGCGCTTCTTGAGCAGGTCCTCGGCCTCGTCCGCGTCGAACAGGTCGCGCACCCGCTGGGGCCCGGATTTGGCCGTATAGTCGTTGTGGACCGTGCGCACCGGGGCGCGGATGCCGTCCTCGTCCCGGTCGGGCGCCCCCTCGACGCGGACGTTGTGGTCGAACACATGAACCCGCGCCGCGCCGGTCTCGGCGGCGACCAGGCGGGCCATCTCCGGGTAGTAGAGGCGCCGGACTTCGTTCTCGTCGAAGAAATCGGCGACTTCGGTGTCGTGGCGGGTCAGGGCGAAGCCCTGGCGGTCGAGGTCGAGCGCGCCGGCGATCGGCCGGGCGTCGCGGATGGCGACCCGATAGGGGGCGTAGGTGCCAGTGCGCTCGATCTCGCCGCCGGTGAGTGGCGGCATGATGGTGGCTGGCCGCGCGCCCGTGTCCACCAGATAGGTCAGGTCCGCCTCGACCCGCCCGCGGGCGAGGGCGTCATGGGCCAAGAGCCCGGGCAGTTTGCTGGTAGCGGTGGCGATCTGCGTGTCGGATAGGGCAGCCATGGGGCGCCTCCTGTTTATGAGTGGATCTAAACCATTGGCCACATGCCGGCCGTTGAATACGAAGATGGGCAGGAGAAATCCATAAGACAAAAGACGATTTCTCGTCCTTTGATTTAGAAAATCTAATGTGTAGAGGCGATAATTGGTCGGCTCAGCCCGTGGCGAGCGGCCCATAGGTTTCTGGCGTCAGGCCGGCGGCGCGGCGCGCGGCTTCGTTGAACGGCGGCTTCAGGGTGCCCTTGAAGTGGCGCGCGACCAGGGCGCGCCAGGTTGCCACCGGCTCCCGGCCGGCCCGGGCGCAGGCCCAGTCGAACCAGCGCTTGCCCGCCGCCACATGGCCGATCTCGTCGCGGTAGATGACCTGCAGCAAGCCGGCGCTTTCGTGATCGCCCGACGCCTCGAGCTTGGCGATCATCGCAGGCGACACGTCGAGCCCGCGGGCCTCCAGCACCAGGGGCACCACGGCGAGGCGCGCCAGCAGGTCGTGGCGGGTGTCGCTGGCCGCCTGCCACAGGCCGTCGTGGGCCGGCAGGTCGCCGTAGGCGGCGCCCAGGGCGGCCAGGCGCTCGGTCAAGAGGGTGAAGTGGCGGGCCTCGTCATCGGCGACCGCCACCCAGTCGTCGAAGAAGGCCCGCGGCAGGTCCCGTTTGGAGTCCAATTTCGAGTCCGGGCCGGAGAACCGCGCGATCAGGTCCCAGGCGAGATCGACGGCGTTCAACTCGATGTGGGCGAGGGCGTGCAGGAGCGCGATCCGGCCCTTGGGCGCGGCGCCGATCGAGCGCCGCGGCACCTCGCGGGGCGGCTTCAGCTCGGGGCGCGGCGGCCGGGCCGGGCGCTCCGGCGGGTTCGCGCGGCCGACCTCGGCGATCCGGCCATCGCGCCAGGCCTTAGCCGCGGCCCGGCCGGCCGCCGCCTTGGCCGCGGCGTCCGCGGTCGTCAGCACGCCGACGGCGGCTCCGGCGAGGTCTTGCGGCGTCTGGCTCAAGGGGGGCTCTCCGGGGCCGGCAATTCCGAACAGGGTTGCCGAGAAAGAGCCGGCCGGGCGCGCGAAGTCAAGGCGCAGTGGCCGAACCGGGCCTAGCCTTGCCGTGCTAAACTGCGGGCGACGAGTCGGGTCGAAAGGATTCGTTAACCTCGCCGGCTATACTGGGATCTTTGCAAATCGGCGCCCCGATGACCTGTAGCAAGATCATAGGCACCCTCTTCGTTCCGGTCATTGCCCTGACGGTTTTCGCCAACCAGCTGTATCGTCAGGCCGCCTATGACCTTTCCGCCTGGAAGGGCGGCGGCATGGGCATGTTCGCCTCGGCCGACGCGCCGGCCTATCGCTTCGCCCGGGTGATCGCCGAGACCGACGGCGGGCCGGTCTATCTCCACTGCTATTCGTCGGACCTGGAGAGGCGCCTCACCTCGGCCACCCACGAGCCGTCGCAGCAAAACCTCGCCGCGCTGGCCGAGGCGGTGCTGGCCAAAACTTGGCACCTGCATGAAGCCGCTGCCGGCCCGACGCCCTCTGCTGCGAGCACCATGATGCTTCGGCGGCCGCCGGCCCCAAGCTACTGCCCCTATCCGGCCCCTGGCGGGCTGGGCGACGAGCCCCTGCGCTTCGATGCGGTGCGGGTGGTTTTTTACAAGCTCGCCTACGACCGCGACACCAACACCTTGTCCGCCGTGGAAGAAGCGGCGCTCGACCATGTCAGACCCGGCCGCCAGTAGCGAGGCGCTGGAGAGCCCGCGCCGGCTCTGGGCCCGCTTCCTCGCCGGCCTCGCCGAGCGCTCGCGCTTCGAGGTGGCGGCCGGCCTCACGGTCCTTCTCACCCTCTTTTTCCCCTTCGAGTCCTGGTACTTCCAGATCGCGGCCCAGCTGCTGGCGATCGTCTTCGTGCTCCATCGGCCCGCCGCCGCTTCGCCCCTCTACTGGTA
>CALJXB010000103.1 GCA_937974415.1 uncultured Kiloniellales bacterium | reverse complement strand
CGTCGTGCTGGCCGACGACGCCCTGGTCCGCGACCTCAACCGGACATACCGCCGCCAGGACCGGCCGACCAACGTGCTCTCCTTCGCCAACGACGGCCGGCCGGAGGGCGCCGACGGCCCGCGCCTGCTGGGCGACGTGATCCTGGCCCGTGAGACGGTGCTTCGCGAGGCGCGGGACCAAAGCAAGTCGGTCGCCGAGCACATGAGTCACCTGGTCGTGCACGGCCTTCTGCACCTGCTCGGTTACGACCACGAAGAGGCGCATCAGGCCGAACGGATGGAGGCCCTCGAGGTTGCCATCCTAGCCGGGATCGGAATCCCCGACCCCTACGCCCCGGCACCCGTGAAAGCGGAATCGTTATGAGCGAGCCATCATGAGTGAGAGCGACGGACAGCGCGTGGTACTCGGCGCGACAGCCGACAACGGCAGCCCGAGAAGCGGCAATCGCTCGGGCATGGGGCGCTTCTGGCTTTGGCTGCGGCACTTGTTCGGCTTCAAGGGTGCGGATTCGAGCCTGCGCCACACACTCGAGGAAATCATCGAAGAAATCGGCGAGGGCGAAAGCGAGGACGAGGCCAACGGCCGGATCAGCGAGGATGAAAAGGCGATGCTCGCCAACATCCTCAAGCAGCGCCATCAGACGGCTTACGACATCATGGTGCCGCGCGCCGACATCGTGGCGGTGGACGTGCGCACGGGGCTGGACCCCCTGGTGCGGATCATGAGCAAGGCCGGTCACTCGCGCGTGCCGATTTATCGCGACACCCTGGATGACGTTCTGGGCCTCGTGCACATCAAGGACCTGGTACCCTATGTCGGCGGCCAGGGTCAGTTCGACCTCGGCGCGAGCCTGCGCGAGGCACTCTTCGTCGCCCCCTCCATGCCGGTCCTGGACCTGCTTCTCGAGATGCGCCAATCGCGGGTGCACATGGCTCTGGTGGTCGACGAGTTCGGCGGCATCGACGGCCTCATCACGATCGAGGACTTGGTCGAGGAGATCGTCGGCGAGATCGAGGACGAATACGACGTCTCCCAAGGCCCAAAGCTGGTTTTCGGCCGCGACGGCTCGCTGGTCGCGGATTCCCGGGCCACGGTCGAGGACTTCGAGAAGCTGGTCGGCCCGGTGCTGTCGGACGAGGAGCGCGAGAACGATATCGACACCCTGGGCGGGCTGGTGTTCTCGATGGCCGGTCGGGTGCCCACCAGGGGCGAACTGGTAACGCATCCTCCGAGCGGCATCTCCTTCGAGGTCATGGAGGCCGACCCGCGGCGCATCCGGCGCTTGCGGATTCGTAACCTTCCCGCAGCCGCCCAGGACGCTGCGGCCACCCAGGACGCCAAGGCCAATGGCTGAACCGGCGGCGGCGGCCCAGTTTCAGGCGCCGCCTCAACTCAACCGGATCGACCGGCTTGCCAATGCGCTCGCCGGCCTGGGCCTGTGGCGCGCGCTCGCAACGGCCGTCGTCTGTGGCGCCCTGGCGGCCGGCGCCTTGCCGCCGCTTTACGTGCTTCCGCTTCTGTGGATCGCCTTTACCGGCCTGCTTTGGCTGCTCGACGGGGCCCGGCGCTGGCCGCGCGCTTTCGCGACCGGATGGGCCTTCGGACTGGGCTATTTCTCGGCCGGGCTTTATTGGGTGGGCCACTCCTTTCTGGTCGACGCCGAACGCTTTGGCGCGCTCATGCCCTTCGCCGTCGGCGCGTTGGCGGCAGGCATGGCGCTGTTTGCCGGTTTGGCAACGGTGGCGGTCTGGCTGAGCAAGGAGCGTGGGCTCGCGCGCGTCTTGCTCTTCGCGGCTGCCTGGCTCGCGAGCGAGTGGCTGCGCGCCTGGGCCTTCACCGGGTTTCCCTGGAACCTGATCGGCACCGTCTGGACGTTTTCCGACGCCACTCTGCAGTTCGCCTCGATTGCCGGCGTCTGGGGCCTCAGCCTGGCGACCATCCTGGCTGCGGCGGCGCCGAGCTGTCTGCGCGGTGACGAGGCCCGCGGGTGGCGCCGTGTTGCGGTCCTGGTCATGGCGCTCGTCCTGCCCGCCGCCCTGTGGGGCTTCGGCGCCCTGCGCCTGGCGGGCGCGCCGGAACCGGGCGCCGAGGGCGTGCCGGGCGTTCACCTGAGGATCGTGCAGCCCAACATCGATCAGCGCATCAAATGGCGCTCGGACCTTCGCGCCAAGCACGTGGCGGACCAGATGGCGCTTTCCGAGAGCCCCGGGGCCAAAACCGCGACCCACGTCATCTGGTCGGAAACCGCGGTGCCGTTCCTGCTGCCTGACATGACCCAGGTTCTCGAGGCGATCCGTGAGATCGTGCCTCCTGGCGGGCTCTTGCTGACCGGCGCGCCGCGCCGCGCCGAGGTCGACGGCGAGATTCGCCTATGGAACAGCCTCTTCGCGATCGACGAAGGGGGCCAAGTCGCCGCCGTCTACGACAAACGCCATTTGGTGCCCTTCGGCGAATACGTGCCGCTGCGCTCGATCCTCCCCCTGGACAAGTTGACCCAGGGCGGCGGCGATTTCACGCCGGGCGACGGCCCCCGGTCCCTCAGCCTTCCCGGACTGCCGGACGTCAGTGTCTTGATTTGCTACGAGGTGATATTCCCTGGCCGCGTTGTCGACCCCGGCAGCGGTGCGCAATGGCTGCTGAACGTCACCAACGACGCCTGGTTCGGCACCAGCAGCGGCCCCTATCAGCATTTCGCCGCCGCGCGCCTGCGGGCGGTCGAGGAGGGCCTCCCGCTGGTCCGGGCGGCGAATACCGGGATCTCGGCCGTGGTGGATTCCTATGGCCGGGTCGTGGCGCACCTCGGGCTCAACCGCTCGGGAGCCATCAATGCCCCGCTGCCCAACTCGCTTGAAAAGAGAACGCCGTTTTCACACTTGGGGTCGTGGTCACTATTGATCTTGTTGATCGCTACATTTAGTCTCGCAACCATCGTTCGCCGTTTGCCTTGAGCTGAACGGAACGAAGAAGAAGAGTTTTCTCTTGCATATCTATGCGGGCAAGAGAAACTTTGGGCGTTCTACAACCCAAATGTGAAAAACCGGACGGCGAACGACAAGCCAATAATAGAAACCGAATGGGAGGAACTTCGAACATGAAACGAAGCGCTGGCTCCGGCCGTGGTCGTGGACGCGTCGCTGGGGGTCCGAACCCCATCGATATTCACGTCGGGAGCCGAGTCCGGCTCAGGCGAACGTTGTTGGGAATGAGCCAAGAAAAGCTCGGAGAAGCGATTGGCTTAACGTTCCAGCAGGTGCAGAAGTACGAACGGGGGGCAAACAGAATTGGCGCAAGCCGTCTGTTCGACCTTTCGCGGGTTCTCGATGTGCCCATCGGATTTTTCTTTGAGGAAATGTCCGATGACGTTGCGGCTCGGTCACCCCGCCAGATTAGGGGGATGGCTGAAAAGCAAGCCGTTTACGAACCGGACCCCATGGCCAAACGAGAGACATTGGAACTTGTTCGGGCGTACTACCGAATCACCGATGCACGGGTTCGCAAACGCCTGTTCGAGATGACGAAGGCGCTCGCCGCCTTCAGCCAGCACAAGGACTAGCCTCGGGAGATCCTGTTCCGGGGCGATTAAGCCCTACCTCTTGCTGCTGGCCTAGACTTGCGGATTGCCGAGATTCGCGAGCAGGGTTGATTTGTGCCTAAAGGCGCAAGGCGCCCTGCTCGCGGCTCGGCTTTTCCGATTGGCCCGATTCGGCTTGACGCGGGCCGCCCTCAGGCTACAAGAACGTCCCGGGGCGCCGTGGGGCGCAGCGGGATCGCCCAACTCGCGCGAGGGGCTCGCGTCTCGGCACGCCTCAAGGGTTTTCCTTAGCTGAGCCTGCCGTTCCTGGCGGCCGCGGCGCCACAGGGGACCAAACACGATTTGAATGGGAGTGAGCGGTGAGAAAGGGCAAGTACCTCTTCACGAGCGAATCCGTTGCCGAAGGGCATCCTGACAAGGTTTGCGATCGCATTTCCGATGCGGTGCTGGATGCTTTCCTCACTCACGATCCCTCGTCGCGGGTCGCCGTCGAGACCCTGGCGACGACCAACCGGATCGTCCTCGCCGGCGAGGTGCGCGGCCCCAAGGGAGTGACTCCCGACATGATCGAGGACGTGGCCCGTCACGCGGTCAAGGATATCGGCTACGAGCAGGACGGGTTCCACTGGCGGACCGCCGAAATAAACAACCACATTCACGAGCAATCGGCCGATATCGCCCAAGGCGTCGATGCGGCCGGCAACAAGGACGAGGGCGCCGGCGATCAGGGCATCATGTTCGGCTATGCCTGCTCGGAAACAGACCAGCTCATGCCCGCGCCGATCTACCTGGCCCATAACATCCTGAAGTCCTTGGCCGAAGCGCGCCATTCCGGCGCCGAGCCCGGCCTCGGGCCCGATGCCAAGAGCCAGGTCACCCTCGAGTACGAGGACGACCGGCCCCTGCGTTCCACCTCGGTGGTGGTCTCGACCCAGCACGACGCCGCGCTCGACCAGGACGAGGTCCGGGCCATCGTGCGCCCTCACGTGGAAAACGTCCTGCCGGAAGGTTGGATGTGCGACGAGGCGGAGTTCTACGTCAATCCGACCGGCCGCTTCGTAATCGGCGGCCCGGACGGCGACTGCGGGCTCACCGGACGAAAGATCATCGTCGACACCTATGGCGGCGCGGCCCCCCACGGCGGCGGCGCCTTTTCCGGCAAGGACCCGACCAAGGTCGACCGCTCGGCGGCCTATGCCGCGCGCCACCTCGCGAAGAACGTGGTCGCCGCCGGGCTGGCGTCGCGTTGTACCCTGCAGTTGTCCTATGCCATCGGCGTCTCCAAGCCCCTCTCGGTCTATGTCAACACCCACGAGACGGGACAGGTGAGCGAAGAGCGCTTGTCCGCGACCTTGTCCGAGCTCGTCGACTTGTCGCCGCGCGGCATTCGCGAGTACCTCGGCCTCAGCAAGCCCATCTTCGCACGTACGGCCGCCTACGGGCATTTCGGCCGGCCGCCGGAGGCCGATGGCGGATTCTCGTGGGAGCGGCTGGACCTGGTCGATCAATTGCGCTCGGCCTTCAACGCCTGATCCTTCCAAGCGGCCGGCCATGACCGGCGAAGACGACACCTCCAAGCGAACGTACGGGCCGGGAGGCTCGGCCCGGCGAAATCTGCATGGCCGGCGTCACGGCCGACCTTTGCGGGCCGGTCGCCGCCGCCTGCTGCAGGAGCTGCTGCCAAAACTGCGCATTGACCTGCCGCCGCCGGGGGAGACCCTCGATCCGACTGCGCTGTTCGCGCGGCCGCCGCGAGCCTTGTGGCTGGAGATCGGATTTGGCAGCGGCGAGCACCTGGCGTGGCAGGCGGCGCGCCACCCGGACATCGGGATCCTCGGCGCCGAGTACTTCGTGAATGGCGTCGCCGCGCTCCTGCGGCAGGTCGACGTGCACGGGCTCGACAACGTCCGCATTCTCAAGGGCGACGCACGGGCGCTCTTGGACGTCCTGCCGGCAAACGGTTTGGCGCGCGTGTTCATCCTGTTTCCCGACCCTTGGCCCAAAGCGCGCCATCACAAGCGGCGCATCGTGCAGCGCGAGACCTTGACGCGCCTGGCCGCGCTCATGAGCGATGGCGCGGAGTTGCGCATCGCCACCGACGATCGGTCCTATCAAAGCTGGATCTTGGCGCACGCGACGGCTCATCCGTCGTTTTGCTGGTTGGCCGAGGCGCCCGGCGATTGGCGCGCGCGGCCGGCCGATTGGCCGCCTACCCGCTACGAGCAGAAGGCGATCGCCGAGGGCCGCCGCCCCGTCTTTCTGCGCTTTCGGCGGCAGGCCGGAAACCGGGCCTCGGGCGCCTGACGGCGGGCCTCGGGCGGAGCCCTGACCGAGGCGGAAAAGCCTTGCGGGCCATAGGGCTTGAGCGTAGAGTGCGCGATCCTTATGGGTGTGATGCATTACTTCTCGGAGTAACGCATCAGGCTCCTCTCAAGGTGGGCCAGCGGCCCACTTTTTTTGTACCGTCTGGCAGGGCGGAAGACGCCTTCAGGGCGAGACTTCCGATCGGGAGATGAGGGTGCCAGCTCTGACCAGCGAAGGCCGGGCCGAAACGATCGAGAGTTTGGTGGCGCCGTCCTTGCAGGCCGAAGGTTTCGACATCGTGCGCGTACTCTTTTCCGGCGACCGCCGCCCCAAGCTCCAGATCATGGTCGAGCGCCAGGACGGCCGCGCCGTCAGCGTGGACGATTGCGCGCTGGCCAGCCGCCTGGTGAGCGCCGTTCTGGACGTTGAGGATCCGGTCTCGGGTTCCTATGTGTTGGAAGTCAGCTCGCCGGGCATCGACCGGCCGCTGACCCGACTTCAGGATTTCGAGCGCTTCGCCGGCTTCGAGGCGCGAGTTGAGCTGCGCGTCCCGGTGGAGGGCAGGCGGCGCTTTCGCGGCCGCCTCATGGGCGTGGAACAGGACAGGATCCGTCTGGAAACGGAACAAGAGCAAGTCGAACTGTCCTTCGACGATATCCAAAAAGCCAAACTGGTCCTGACCGATGACCTGATCGCGGCGAGTCAAGACCAGCCGCACATGACATGAGACGCTTTGGATGGGAATGATGGAAACGACGGCGCTTTCGAGAACGGAGCTTCTTCAAGTCGCGGATGCCGTGGCGCGGGAGAAAAGCATCGAGCGCGAAGAGGTTCTCGAGGCCATGGAGCAGGCGATCGGCAAGGCTGGCCGCGCCAAGTACGGCCACGAGCACGATATCCGGGCGGAAATCGACCGGCGCACCGGCGAAATTTACTTGCGCCGGTTCCGCGAGGTGGTCGAGGAGATCGAGAACGAGTTCACCCAGATGACCGTGGAGGAGGCCGCGGCGCGCGAGTCCGGCCTCGGCGTGGGCGAATTCCTGATCGAGGACCTCCCGCCCATCGACCTCGGGCGCATCGCCGCCCAGACCGCCAAGCAGGTGATCGTCCAGAAGGTCCGCGAAGCCGAGCGTCAGCGCCAGTACGAGGAGTTCAAGGACCGCGCCGGCGAAATCGTCAACGGCATCGTCAAGCGCAACGAGTTCGGCAACGTCACGGTCGACCGCGGCCGGGCCGAGGGCCTGATGCGCCGGGACGAAAGCCTGCCGCGCGAGGCGCTCAGGACCGGCGACCGGGTGCGTTCCTATATCTTCGATGTGCGCGAGGAGCTGCGCGGGCCGCAGATCTTTCTGTCGCGCACCCACCCACAGTTCATGGCCATGCTGTTCGCCCAGGAGGTGCCCGAGATCTACGACGGCATCATCGAGATCAAGTCGGTCGCCCGCGATCCGGGCAGCCGCGCCAAAATCGCGGTGATTTCCCATGATTCCTCGATCGATCCCGTCGGCGCCTGCGTCGGCATGCGCGGCAGCCGTGTTCAGGCGGTGGTCAGCGAACTGCAGGGCGAGAAGATCGACATCATTCCCTGGTCGCCGGATACCGCGACTTTCGTAGTCAACGCCTTGGCGCCAGCGGAAGTCACCAAAGTAGTGATCGACGAGGACCAAGGCCGCATCGAGGTCGTCGTGCCGGACGATCAACTGTCGCTCGCCATCGGCCGTCGCGGGCAAAACGTGCGCCTGGCCTCGCAGCTTTCGGGCTGGGAAATCGACATCCTGACCGAGGACGAGGAATCGCGCCGCCGCCAGGAGGAGATGCGCTCCCGCTCCCAGATGTTTATCGAAGCCCTCGACGTGGACGATGTCATCGCCCATCTGCTCGTGGCCGAAGGCTTCACCTCCCTGGAACAGGTGGCCTTCGTGCCGATCGAGGAACTCGCCGAGATCGAAGGCTTCGACGAGGACGTCGCCGAGGAGCTGCGCGCCAGAGGCCGCACGTTCCTGGAGGAGCAGGACCGCCGCTTCGAAGAGGAGCGCCGCGGGCTCGGTGTGTCCGACGACCTGGCGACGCTCGAAGGCATCTCGCCGAGCATGCTGGTCCAGTTCGGCCAGAACGGCATCAAGACCTTGGACGATCTGGGCGATCTCGCCAGCGACGAGCTCATCGAACTGCTCGGCGAGGGCGCACCCCAGCCCGAGCTCGCCGACAAGATCATCATGGCGGCGCGGGCCCATTGGTTCGAGGGCGAGGATGAAGGCGGGAGCGAAGCGGCTCCGGAAGATGGGGAGCAAGCTGAAGAGCCGGCCGACGAGCCGGAGGAAACCGCGGGTCCGGCGGCCCCAGAGGCCGCTCCGGAACCGGC
The DNA here is from genome assembly GCA_937974415.1 of uncultured Kiloniellales bacterium. Lineage (GTDB taxonomy): Bacteria > Pseudomonadota > Alphaproteobacteria > Kiloniellales > JAKSDN01 > CALJXB01. The sequence goes on along the minus strand of CALJXB010000103.1, from coordinate 3,150 downwards.
GCCGGAGCCCGTCGAGGCCGAGAAGTCCGGCCCGGCAGAGATTTGAGATCGAAGGGTCATGCACCAAGCCCATTCGCACCTGCCGGCCGACCAGGCCAGCCGCGGCCCGCGGCGCCGCTGCATCGCCAGCGGTGAGGTGCGCGACAAGAATGACCTGCTGCGTTTTGTCGTGGACCCTGGCGGCGGCCTCGTGCCCGATCCGGCCGGGCGCCTGCCAGGACGGGGTTTGTGGTTGTCTCCGCGCCGGGATATGTTAGAGAAAGCCTGCGCGCGAAACCTGTTCGCCAAGGCGGCAAAGGCGGCCGTGCGGTTGCCGGAGGATTTGCCGGAGCGGACGGAGCGCGCGTTGCGCCGGCGTTTTCTGGAGCTCCTTGGGCTTGCCAATCGGGCCGGCCAGGTGGCTGCCGGTTTTCAGAAGGTCAAGGACCGGCTTGCCGCTGGCGAGGCGGAGTTGTTGGTTCATGCCGTGGACGGGGCCGAGGACGGGCGGCGGAAGATCGTTGGCTTGGCCAAGGCCCGGCTGTCGGCCGTGCCCGTCGTCTGTCTCTTTACGGCTGCGGAGCTCGGGCGGGCGCTGGGGCGCGACAATGCGGTCCATCTGGTGGTGCTGCCGGGTGGATTGGCTGAACGCCTCATGGCGGAGGCACGCAGGCTGGACGGACTGGTTGATCGGCGCGCGAGCGTGTCTTAAGGAATCGAGTTTGACTTGATGAGCGAAACGACGACCAGCAAAGACGACAAGAAAAAGCCGTTGAAACTCAACCGGCCGGGTCGGCTCGAACTCAGAAAGACCGTCGAGACCGGCCAGGTCCGCCAGAGTTTCAGCCACGGCCGTTCTAAGGCGGTGACGGTGGAGGTGAAGCGCAAGCGCACCTTCGCCCCCGGCGAGGGCGGGCGCATGACCGAAGTGACGGTCGAAGCCGAGTCCGATGTTCCGACCGTCGCGTCGGCTGCCGATCTGGCGGCGGCACAGCTCTCCGAACTGGACCCGGAGCGGGCGGCCAATCTGACCGACGCGGAACGCGCGGCGCGCCTGCAAGCCCTGAAGACCGCCCAGCAGGAAGAAGAAGAGCGCAAGAAGGAAGAAGAGCTGGAGGCGGAACGCCGCGCCGAGGAAGAGGTCCGCCGGACGGCCGAGGCGGAAGAAGAGGCGCGCCGACGCAGCGAGGAAAAAGATCAACGGTCCGCCGAGGGAATACCCGAAGCGCCGAAAGCGGCGGATGCGGCCGAGCCTGCCGCGGAGCCCCCGGTGACGATGCCCGAGCCGGCAAGGCCGGGCCAACGTGCGGCCGCGCCCGACGAAGAGAGCGAAGCCGCCAAGTCCCGGCGCAAACCCGGCACGCCCCGGCCTGCCGCACGGCGCGGCGAACCTCGCCGCCGGCGTGGCAAGCTGACCATCGCCCAGGCCCTTGAAGGCGACGAGCGGGAACGGGTGCGCTCCCTGGCCTCCGTCCGCCGCCAGCGCGAGCGCTTGCGGGCGCTACAGGAAAAGCAGGCACACCAGCCGCCGCAGCGGGTGATCCGCGAGGTCGTCGTGCCCGAGGCGATCACCGTCCAGGAACTGGCCAACCGCATGGCCGAACGCGGCGGCGAGGTGATCAAGGCGCTGATGAAAATGGGGGTCATGGCGACGATCAATCAGGCGATCGACGCCGACACCGCGGAGCTCCTGGTGGAGGAATTTGGCCACCGGATCAAGCGCGTTTCGGCGGCAGATATCGAACTCGGGCTGAAAGGCGCTCCAGACGTGGATACCGAAATGGCCCCGCGGCCGCCAGTGGTCACCATCATGGGGCACGTCGACCACGGCAAGACCTCGCTGCTCGATACCTTGCGCGAGACCGATGTCGCCGCCCACGAGGCCGGCGGCATCACCCAGCATATCGGCGCCTATCAGGTTCAGCTTCACGGCGGCGCCAAGATCACCTTCATCGACACGCCCGGCCACGCCGCGTTCACCGAGATGCGCCTGCGCGGCGCCAATGTCACCGACATCGTCGTGCTGGTGGTCGCCGCCGACGATGGCATCAAGGAACAGACGGTCGAGGCGATCAATCACGCCAAGGCCGCCGAGGTTCCGATCATCGTCGCGATCAACAAGATCGACAAGCCCGAGGCCGACCCCGAGCGGGTCAAGCAGGAAATGCTGCAGCACGATTTGGTGGTCGAGGATTTGGGCGGCGACATTCTCGCCGTGCCCGTGTCGGCCAAGGAAAAGCAGAACCTGGAAAAGCTGGAGGAGACAATTCTGCTTCAGGCGGAGTTGCTCGAGCTCAAGGCCAACCCGAACCGCCAGGCCGAAGGCGTGGTCATCGAAGCCAAAGTGGAGCGCGGACGCGGTTCGGTTGCGACCGTCCTGGTCCAGCGCGGCACCCTCAATGTGGGCGACGTCTTCGTCGCGGGCAGCGAGTCGGGCCGCGTACGCGCGTTGGTGAACGACCGCGGCGAGAACGTCGAGAGCGCCGGGCCCTCGGTCCCCGTCGAAGTCCTGGGCCTGACCGGAACGCCGGTCGCCGGCGACGAGTTCGTCGTGGCCGAGAACGAGGCCCGCGCCCGCGAGGTGGCGGAGTTCCGCATCCACACCAAGCGGGAAAGCGACATAGCGGCCCAGGCCCGCGGCTCTCTGGAGCAGATGCTCAGCCGCATCCAGGAGGGCGAGGCCAAAGAGTTGCCGATCGTCGTGAAGTCCGACGTGCATGGCTCGCTGGAAGCCATCGTCGGCAGCCTGGAGAAGCTTGGCACCGACGAGGTCAAGGTGCGCATCCTCCACGCGGCGGTGGGCGGCATCAACGAATCCGACGTCACGCTGGCCGGCACCACGGAGGCCATCATCATCGGCTTCAACGTGCGCGCCAATCCCCAAGCCCGCGATCTGGCGCGCCGAGACGGCATCGACATCCGCTACTATTCGATCATCTACAACCTGGTGGATGAAATTAAGGCGATCCTGAGCGGCATGCTCGCCCCGCAACGGCTGGAGAAGTTCCTCGGATACGCCGAAATCCGCGAGGTTTTCAACGTCACCAAGGCGGGCAAGGTGGCCGGTTGCATGGTCACCGACGGCCTGATGAAGCGCGGCGCCAAGGTGCGCCTGCTGCGCGACGACGTGGTCATCCACGACGGCGCCCTCAAGACCCTGCGCCGCTTCAA
>CALJXB010000102.1 GCA_937974415.1 uncultured Kiloniellales bacterium | reverse complement strand
CCGGCGATCGTCGACCACGACGGGCCCGGCGGCGAGGAGATCGCGCTGTTCGAGTCGGGAGCGATCCTGCTCTATCTGGCCGAGAAGACCGGCCGTTTCTTGCCCCAGGAGCCGGACAGGCGATGGGAAACATTGCAGTGGCTGATGTGGCAGATCGGCGGTTTCGGGCCGATGCTGGGCCAGGCCCACCACTTCAACCGCTACGCCCCCATGCGCCCCGGCAACCCCGTCGTCCTGCCCTACGCCCAGGAGCGCTACACCAACGAGGCCGGACGGCTCTACAGCGTCCTCGACAAGCGCCTCTCCTCCCACGACTATGTCGCCGCCGACGAGTATACCATCGCCGACATGGCGATCTTTCCCTGGTGCCGGCTGCACGAGCGCCAGCGTCAGGACATCAACGACTATCCCACCGTCAAGCGCTGGTTCGAGCGGATCGCGGCTCGGCCCGCGGTGGCCAAGGACATGAAGCGGCTCGAAGACATCGTCGAGGGCTTCAGCCCGGATAGCTGGGAGGTCGCCTTCGGGGGGCGCCAATATCGTCAGGCGTAGACCTTGCCGCTTCATGAGGCGGCCGGTATCCGAACGCGATGCCGCGTTCTAGTGGGTGAGCACAACAAACGTCAGGGGAGCACCATGTCAAGCAAGGTCACCATCGTCGATCATCCGCTGGTTCAGCACAAACTGACCTTGATGCGATCGGTCGATACGCCCTCCACACAATTCCGCCAGATGCTCCGGGAGATCAGCCTGCTGCTGGGATTCGAGGCCCTGAAGAGCCTCGAGCTCACGACCAAGACGATCCAGACCCCCTTGGCGGAAATGGAAGCGCCGGTTCTCAAGGGCAAGAAGCTCGTCTTCGTCTCGATCCTGCGAGCTGGCAACGGGCTGCTGGACGGCATGTTGGACCTGGTGCCCTCGGCGCGGGTCGGCCACATCGGCCTCTACCGGGACCCAGAAACCCTGGAGGCCGTCCAGTATTACCTGAAACTGCCCGACGATGTCGGTAATCGCAAAGTGGTCGCCGTGGATCCCATGTTGGCCACCGCCAACTCCTCCATCGCGGCGATTGGCCGGCTCAAGGAAGCCGGCGCTACCGATATCGTATTCGTTTGCCTGTTGGCGGCGCCGGAAGGCATAGACGCCTTCAGCCGGGCCCATCCCGACGTGCCGATCATCACGGCGGCGATCGACAGCCATTTGAACGATCACGGCTACATCGTCCCCGGCCTCGGCGACGCCGGCGACCGCCTCTACGGCACCAAATAGCCCGAGAGGTCCTGGACCTTAACCGATGTCATGGGCGGCAATCGGCCCGCTCTTTGGGCCCGACGGACCGGCAAGACCTCACATCAATCCGCGGCGCACGGCCTGCCGCAGCAGGATGTACTGCCGCATCGTTTGCAGGACGAAGGCGTAGCGTACCTCGTCGGTCGGCGTCGGCCAGGCTTCGATGACGCGGGCGTCCTCCTTCTGAGCAAGATCCTCGAGGCACTGGCGAATTTCCTTGTCCGACCGGGTCTTGCCTTCGCTATCGACGAACATTTCCGCGGCGCTCTCGGTCGTAAAGGTCCCGTACTCGTCGAATCTCGCCGTCGCCGCCGCAAACAGCACATCGATCAAGAGTTGGTCGGTTTCCTCGCGCGTGGCTGTGTCGTAGCTCGCCCTGGCCAAGGGATCCGACTCGATCAAAACCAGTTCCAGCGCGTCCCGCAGATCGGCCATTTGGACCAGCATGGACCCACGCCTGAGGGCCGTTCGGCCCGCGTGCAAAGACAGCAGCTGGGCGAAATAGGGCAGGCCCTTCGAGAACGCCACGACCATGTCGCGGGTCGCATCTTCAAACCGGATGCCGGAGGCGTCCTCGCCGGCCAGAATGACGTGGTCCAGCTCGGAATTCGTCATGAGCGGCAGATGAATCCCGACCAAGTGACGCTGGATGGAGGGATGCATCCCGATAAGCTCGTCCAGGCTGTGGGCGATGCCGATCACGATGAAAGTGACCCGAGCCGATGCGTCCGACAGGTTCTTGATGGTTTCGGCCAGTTGATTCTTCAGTTGCTTGCTTTCGACCCGGTCAAACTCGTCGATGATGAGGATCGCATGGTCGAGCTTGATCTGACTCAGCACCGCCGTGACGTCTGTCGGGCCGAACTGCCCTTTCGGAAGAAGCTGTTCGAGGTTCTCCACGCCCGCGAACCTGGCCTGGGTGGCCCGATCCAAATGGTCGGCAGGCAAACTGCACATCAGGCCGCGAAAGATTTCCTCGTAAGTCGCGTTCGAACCGCAAGGGAACCTGAGAACTTGATACTCCACTTCACTGGCCGATTCGGCGAGGACATTGGCCAGGGAGGTCTTTCCGATGCCGCGGGGGCCGTAGATGATGATATGCGCCTGGTCCTGCTCAACGGCCGTGATAATGCGCTGCAAGGCCCAGCGCCGGCCGGCGAAGAACCGGCTCGAGTACTTCGGCCTGCTGGGTGTGAAGGCTTCCCACAGCTTGGTTTGAGCCGCCGGGCTGCCGACGTTCGCAGCCAAGGGATCGCGCGCCACCGGCTCCGAAGAGACCGGCGAAAACCTGGGCATCTCCGAATCGGGGGCGATGACGCGCGGCCGATTTACCAGTCCCGTCGCCGGGGCCGGTTGTTGCGCGACAGGTTGCAACTCCGACTCGGTCGCTCGCAGATTCAACCGGGGCTCTTGATCGCCGCGCCCGGCTTTGCTTGGTTTGGTGTCCCGACCGGGCCGGGCCGGCCGCGATTGAGCGAGCTCCGAGCCGGCAAGATCCGGTGCGCTATAATCCGCCGGAGATATCAAGGGAGCTGCGGCGTCCCGCCCGGATGCCCGCTCGAAGGGTGCGGATGACCCACTCTGTGGCTCGCTCGGCCGGAGCGGCGAAACGGGCTCCCCGTTACCGCCTAGGCGTTCCGGCCCTAAGGGTCGCTCGGCGACCTGATCTCGCTCGTTCGAAGAGGCCTTACCGGACACTTCCGTCCAAATCGAGGCAAAGGGATTGAAAGGACGGTCCGTTGAATTGTCCTTCATTTCGGTGAACGCCTCCGCCTGTTGGACCTGACCCAGGGCGTCTCCGGGCTCGGCCACGCTTTGGCGAGGCTCGTCCCTGGCCTCGTACCCGGCCTTGTCCCCGTTCCCGGACGTCCTCGGCACGGCGTTTGCCACCTCGGCTTGCACCTCAGGCGCGCCGTTCTTCCCCGCCCTAGCGATTGCCTGCTGCAACCCGCCGAGGTTGTCGCAGTCGGCGGGCGGCACCAAGGATTCGCTCTGGCCCAATCCGAAAGGATTGCTGAAGGTGGCGGGCGCGGAGAGCATTCCGTTAGCGTCTCCCGCCGGCGTTTCTTCGCCTGCGATGCGGTCCTCGACAATCCCTTTGGTGTTAGGTTTCTTTTTTCCGAATATTCTCATCATTATGGTCATGGAAACTACCACACCGAATCGTTAGCAAAAAGAGGCTGTTGGACTAATTTCCCAATACAGACCGATCAAGATTGACGCATAAGTTCTCAAAATGAGAAAAAGCTATGTATTAGTATACACGTAATGCTGCGGTTTTTTCACTAATATCGCCAAATTGGGGAGCCCAATCCGGCGCGGCAACCTTCCCCGATTTCTTGGCCAAATATTTGAAAACACACGCCTTTCCTCACCTCATGGCGCCAACTCTCTGGGCCTAGACGAGACTTCGACAGAACTAGAGCGGCCAATGAATTGCGCTGTCTGCGCACCCGCCATCGATACAGGGAGGCCCCCATGCGGAGTCAGGAGCGACGGATCGAACGGCGTTTACCCTTGTCGGCCACACGATCCGCTCGGCCGGCCTATGGGCCCGGGGCGCAAAATGCATGCTCAAGTCCATTTTTAGGTGACTCGCCCGTTGCCCCGGCCGCTCTGTTTGGGCAGGATGCGATTCGATTCGTTCGGCGCCACATCAATGTCGATTCTGGACCCAAGCAGCCAAGTTCGTAACGGAGCGTTCATCGAGGCCGCGATGGCGGCTTCGGCGCTGGTTTCGACCGCCGACGGCGAGGTCAGTTTCGACCAGCGTCACAAGGTCGACGAAATTCTGGAAAATCTGACCGCCTTCACGGCGTTCAACTATCATGCGGCACTGGTTCAGTTCGAGGCCTTTGCGGAAGAGATCCGCAGACAACCGAGCGAAGGTGCCGCCAAGGCGCTGAAAGTTGTCGCCGCCCAGGCGGACAGCGCCGAGGATTCCCGCATTATCCTGCGCATCGCTTGTGCCGTCGCGCGTAGCGAGGGTCGCAACCCGCGGGCGTCCTTCGAGCGCATCGAAGAAGTCGCGAGAGCCCTGGGCCAAACGCCGCCGGTACTGGAGGACGGCAAACCCGCATCGACTATCCCCCAGGCCTCTCGCAGAGCCATCTGCATCGCCATCGGCAACCAGAAAGGCGGCACGGGCAAGTCGACCACGGCCGTGCATCTGGCGGTCGGGCTCATGGCGCGGGGCCACCGGGTCGGCTGCATCGATTTGGACGGCGAACAAGGCACTTTTTCGCACTACTTGGAGAACCGGCGAGCCTACGTGGAGAAGGCCGAATCGAACGTGCCGATGCCGGTTTGCCGGCGCGTCGAGCCCTCGCTGGCGGAACACAAGGAAACGGCCCAATCGGAAGACCGTTCGCGCCTCAACGAGTCCTTCGAAAGTTTCGCCGGGTTCGATTACGTGATCGTCGACACGCCGGGCAACAAAGGGCGCCTATCGCGGCTTGGCCACATCAACGCCGATGTCCTCATTACGCCGTTGAACGACAGCTTCCTCGATATCGACGTACTGGCGGACATCGATTTGGACGAACGCCAGGTTCTGGCTCCCAGCGCTTACGCCGAGATGGTGATGACGCAGAACCGGCAGCGAACCGACATGGGCCGGCGGCCGATCGATTGGCTGGTCATGCGAAACCGACTGGCCCAGCTGGACACACGCAACAGCCGCGACATGAGGCGCTTGCTGGACCGGCTCTCCGAACGCATGGGCTTCGAACTGCTGCCGGGACTCAGCGAACGCATGATCTTTCGCGAGCTGTTCTACAAAGGCCTCACTCTGCTCGACCTGCCGGAGCTGCCGGACGAGGCCCGCAACCACGCCAGCCGCTGGAACGCGCGCCAGGAAATCGACCGTTTGGTGGATGCCGTGACCGCCCGCTGCCCGGCGGGTCGAACGTCCGACGCGGCGCTCCTGACCGCGGACTTGGACTTTGGCGACACGGCCCCGGGCGACGCGACTGCGGGTGACATGGCCGCGGGCGAGGAAGAACCGGACGCATCGCAAGAGGAGTCCGAGGATCCCTTCCTAATGCTCAAAGAGGCCATGAGCCAATCCCACTGACACCAATTCCACTGACGCCAATTCCACTGGCGCCAAAGCCCTGGGCGGGCCCGGCATCGACCGAGGTGCGGCTGGACTATGGTGTGAGGAGCGGCCTTTCGGCGTGGCCGGCCACCGGGAGCTAATCTAGAGCTAATCCTGAGATGGGCTATCGCTGAGGCGCCGCACCACGCAATATTGATGGTTCGCCTGGAGTTGGCCGCACAAGGCCTCGGCCTCGTCGAAGCTGTCGAAGGTGCCCGCCATCACGCGGTAAAACGTGCCCTCGTCGGCGACCTCCACGCTGCTAACGGCAAGTTCCCTGTCGTCCAGCAAAGCAGGATACTGGCCCTGCAAGGTCCGCCATTCGGTTTCCGTCCCATCCTCGCTCCGAACCGATGAGAGATGGGCCGCAAAAGAGGGCCCCGCCGGCCGATCAGGGCTGTCGCTCGTCTCCTGAGCCTCCGAACCGCCGGTCGCGGTCGCCAGCTCCACCTTGACCTCCTCCGCCGCGGCCTCGACGGACGGCTCGCTGCCCGAGGCCATGGCGTCCTGCGCCGCCGCGGCGCCGTTCTGGGCCGCCGCGGGCTGCGGTTGGGCGGCCTCTTCGGCGCTGGTTTGTGCGGCGCCCGACTCTGCGGCGCTCGACTCTGCGGCGCTTGTCTCTGCGGCGTTTGTCTCTGCGGCGCTTGTCTCCAATGTGCCCGTTTCCAAGGCTCCAGTCCCTGACGAGCTGCCTGACGATTCGCCTGATGAATCGGTCAGTTCGGCGGCCTGCGCGCCGGCGGCCGCTACCTGGGTCTCCCGTTCTCCCGATTCCCCGGTCCCATCCCCGGTTTCGGTTTCCGCGACTTCGGACTGTTTTTCCGTGGGGCTTGGCGCGCCGGAGCCAAGCCCATTCGAACTGCCGCCGTCCGCAGCCAAGCTACTCTCGCCCGTAGGCTCGGCGATCAGCCGCTCCTTTTCCGACTCGTCGACCGCCTGCGGCAGCGGCTTCCAGCTCATGGCCCTTTCCAGGACTGCGGTGATCTGCGCACGGGTCAACCCGGCACCCGTGCTTTCCCGGGCGGCCACGGCCTGCTCGTGCTGTTCACCGAGCGAAAAGTGCGTCGCGGCCAGGGTGAACCAGAAATAGGCCTCTTTCAGATCCTCGGTGACGCCCTTGCCTTCCATATACGCGTTTCCGAGCCTCATCTGCGCGGCCGGGAGGCCCCGATCGGCCGCCCGACGGAACCATTTTGATGCCTCGATGTCGTCCTGCTCCACGCCCAATCCGATCGAATAGAGCACACCGAGATTGTATTGGGCCGATTGGTGGCCGCGCTCGCCAAGATCGCGCCACTCCTGCCAGGCCTCTTCGTAGTCGCCGCGAATGAAGGCCGCCGCTCCCTCATCGTAGCCTGCGGCCACCGGTGCGGCGAAGCCGAGCCACA
>CALJXB010000101.1 GCA_937974415.1 uncultured Kiloniellales bacterium | reverse complement strand
GAGGCCCTAATGACGGGCCGTAACAGCGAGTGCGCATGAGAGCGCCACCGCCGTCCGTCTTAACTACGGGGAACCTTCTCCGATTGTTAACCCTACCGATTAGCCGTTCCTCAAAAGGGTTGGCGTAATCTGATTGCCCTTAGGTGAACCTATCACGGAGCATGATCTCATGCCTTTCGATCGCTCAGGTAGAGCGCCACTGCCGATTGGCCCATCGGGACATCCACTTACTCTCGAGGATCTTCCGCCACCGGAAACGATTCGGTGGGTCATTCGGCGAAAAGCCGAGCTCGTTGCAGCTATTCGGGGCGGTTTGCTTAGTTTGGAGGACGCCTGCGAGCGTTACCGGCTATCCGAAGAAGAGCTTGTGTCTTGGGCTGATTCGCTTGCCAAGCACGGACCTCGCGGCCTGCGTACTACGAAGCTGCAGCTCTACAGAAAGACAGACTAAGCCCCCTCACGATCGCCGCACTGTGTCCGATGAGCCTTGTTGAGCAAACGCCCACTCAGGACCAGCCGCATCAAACGCAGTGCGAATTGCTTGAGACCGCGTTGGTAGAGACTGTCGCTCACGAAGACGACAGCGACCCACTAAGCGCGGCGAGAGGTGTCGTACTGGGGGTTATCCTGGGGGGCATCCTTTGGGCCGCGATACTTTGGGTGCTGATTTAGACGCAGAAGATTGAGTGCACACGAGATTGTCAGCGGGCTAGAATTAGAGCCGTGACACCCATTGACGGCCACCGCCGCGTCAGGGTTTTCTGCCATCGCCTGTGTTGAGACGGCGACTGTAATCAGCTTGTCCAAAAATCTGGGATTTGTTGCGACGATCGATCGCCGGGGCTGAGCCGACATTCTTGCGTGTCCTTCAGACCGTCTCAGACTAGCCTAAGAGGGACATCGGCACCGCCGACCGCTACAAAGTATTCCAACTGACTGAGCGTAATCTTAAGGGCCGTCGCTCTCGTTCCGCTGCCGTTATCTCCTGTCTATGAGCCCTCAGTCATGCTCGCGCGCGGAAGGATGGTAAGCCAGATACTTGCGTTGCGTGGAAATATGGTCCGCCAGATGCTTGGCGTCGTGCCAGACGCCCCAGATGAAGGAGGACCCCCGCCGCGACAGCCACGGCAATCCCAGAAAGTAGATCCCGGGCTCAGCCGAGACACCGCGCTGATGCTTCGGCCGACCTTTTTCGTCGAATGCGTCAACCTTCAACCAGCTGTAATCGACCGCAAAGCCTGTTGCCCAGACGATCGAGGCTATTCCAGCCTCCGCCAGATTAATCTCGAGAATGGGATCGCTCACGCAATCCGGGTCCGGCTCGATCTTGCGAGCGTCGGGCTCCTGCGGAAGGTCAAGACCGTTGCGGGCTACATAAGCGTCGGCTTCGTCCAACACCGACAGGTAGTTGGCATCGCCTTGGGCAAGATTGTCCGCAAGATCCGGCGCGAAGTTCAGCACACCGTCTTGGAACGATCTCGTCAGACCAAGGAGCGTCATCCCCTGCGCAGCAAGACGTCGCAAGTCGACCGTCTGGCCGCCATAGGCACCGCTCACCGAGATCGTGACATGTTCCGTGCCCGGCTCGGGGGTTTGGGCATCCCACTTGCCGAGGACCCCCAGCCACCAGACGAAGTCGCGTCCGCGATAGCTTCGGGGAGGACGGTCGTGCGGGCCGACCGAGAGGTAAACGCGCTTTCCCGCACGCAGGAGTTCGTCCGCGATCTGTACCCCCGAAGACCCCGCTCCGACCACCAGCACCGCCCCCTCGGGTAACTGGTCGGGATTGCGGTAGGCGTTGGAATGGATCTGCATGACGTCTGCATCTTCGGGAACGACGGCTGGGATGACAGGGCGTTGAAAAGGTCCGGTGGCGGCGACCACGTAGGTGGCTTCGATCGCGCCCTCCGACGTTTCGACACGAAAGCCTCGCCCGCCGGCGTTCCTTTGCACATCCTTTACCTCCACGCCGCAGCGGACGGGGGCAGCGATCTTTTCCGCGTAAGCGACAAAATAGTCCGCAACCCTCTCCTTCGGGGCAAAGGCATCGGGATCGATATCGGAAAATTCCATGCCCGGAAATCTGTCATGCCAGGCCGGACCATTGGCGACCAAAGAGTCCCATCTTTCCGAGCGCCAGCGTTCGGCAATTCGGTGCCGCTCCAGAACGAGGTGAGGTACGCCGCAGTTGCTCAGGTGCTCGCTCATGGCCAAGCCGGCTTGGCCGCCGCCAACAACGAGCGTCTCTACCTTTTCAATGGACATTTCTGGGTCCCTTTCCGGCGCTGCAAGACTTTCAGCGTGTCTGGCCGTCAACCTACGGGGTCGGCTGCATTAGCAAAAACATTATTTCATGAAGCATTGGTTCGGTTTTTCCTAATCATGGCGACGGATTTGGATGCGCCGGACGCACCTTTCGATCTGCCAAGCTTCTCGGCCGGAACCGGCGCGCACCGGCGCGGAGGGTGGGAAATTTCTTGCAACGGACCGGATGGCACGCCGGTCCGGAGAATGGCCGATACATGGAAGAAACTTGGCCCGTCGCGAGTGGCTGGTCGAAATCGACGGCACAGCAGGACACCCGGACTCTCATGAGGAGTCCGCTTCGGGTCGCAAACCGGCCTTTTCCGGCGTCGCTGAGCCCGGCTGTTATCGGGGGTTGAGCGGTGGTACTCAGCTCGGAAACGCACGCTCGAGGCGTTGGATTGGCAGGATCTCGAAATGAGACGCGAACTCGCGGCCGCTGAATGACATGTCCTGGGTAACATGCCCTGGTGCCGCGTCATCTTGCGGGAATAGCGCTTCCGGCGCTCGGCTGGCATAGTCCGCTGCCGCGACCACGAAGCCACGCCACACCCCATGACCACTGCCGCGCCTATCGACGTCCGCCTCCACGCCGCGCGCCTGTCCTACCGCGGCGCCGTCATCTTCGACGATCTGGACCTGGAGCTGCCGGCGGGCCGGACCACCTGCCTGCTGGGGCCGTCGGGGGTCGGCAAGACGAGCCTGTTGCGGCTGATCGCCGGGCTCGCCGAAAACCATGGCGGCAAAGACGGCAAGGACAGCGGGTCGCCCGGCGCCGCCGTCGACCGGGACGGCCGCACGGTCCAGGGCCGGGTCGCTTACATGGCCCAGCAGGATCTGCTGCTGCCTTGGGCGAGCGTTCTCGGCAACGTCCTCCTGGGCCCGCGCCTGCGCGGCGAAGACCGCGACCCGGAGGTCGATGGGAAGGCCCGCAGCCTGATCGAACAGGTCGGGCTCAAGGGGCGCGAGACCGATCTGCCGGTGCGCCTGTCCGGCGGCATGCGCCAGCGCGTCGCGCTTGCCCGGACGTTGGTTGAGGACCGACCCATCGTGTTGATGGACGAGCCCTTCTCGGCCCTCGACGCCATCACTCGCTTCGCCCTGCAGGAGCTCGCCGCGCGCCTGCTGGCCGAGCGGACCGTGCTCCTGGTCACCCACGACCCGCTGGAGGCGCTCAGGCTGGGGCATCGGATCATCGTGATGGCCGGGTCGCCGGCCAGGCTCGAGACGGCGCTGGATGTGGACGAGGACGTTGACGGGGATGCGGGCGGCCCGGCCAAGCTGCCGCCGCCGCCGCGCGATCCGGGGCACGCCGGCGTGCTCGCCCGCCAGGCCGATCTCTTGAAGCGCCTCGCCCGCGCCCGCCAGAAATTGGTGGACCTGGCATGAGCGTGCTGCGCGGCCTGGCGATCTTCCTCGGCCTGGTGGCAGCTTGGCAGGCCCTGGTGACGCTGACCGGCGTCGACGACTTCATCCTGCCGGGGCCGCTGGCGGTGGCCAAGGCGCTGGCGGCGCACTGGGACCTGCTGGCCGAGAACGCCGGCGTCACGATCTTGGAGATCCTGCTCGGCCTGGCGTTAGGGACTCTGCTCGGCGTGTCCAGCGCGCTCCTCATCGCCGCCTTCCGCCCGGCCCGGGACTGGCTACTGCCGGTCCTGGTGGTGAGCCAGGCGGTACCGGTCTTCGCCCTGGCGCCGATCCTGGTACTGTGGCTCGGCTACGGCCTCGCCTCCAAGGTCGCCATGGCCACCCTGATCATCTACTTCCCGGTGACCGCCGCCTTTTACGACGGCCTGAAGCGCACCGAGCCCGGCTGGCTCGACCTGGCCCGCACCATGGGCGGCGGCCGCCTGGCGGTGCTGCGGGTGATCCGCATCCCCGCCGCCCTGCCCGCCCTCGCCTCGGGCCTGCGGGTGGCGACGGCGGTGGCGCCCATCGGCGCCGTGGTCGGCGAATGGGTCGGCTCCAGCGCCGGTCTCGGCTATCTCATGCTGCAGGCCAACGCCCGCCTGCAGATCGACCTCATGTTCGCCGCCCTCTTCGTCCTGGCGGTCTTCGCCGTCTTGCTCTATTTCGCCGTCGACCGGAGCCTGCGCCTTGCCCTACCCTGGCTGGCGGAGGAGACATGAGCGACCCGACCCGCACCGCAGCCGATCAGTTTTCGCGCCAGGCCGAGGCCTACGCCGCCAGCCCGACTCATGCCGAGGGCGACGACCTGGACCTGGTACTGGACTTCGCGGCGCCCGCAGCGGGCGAGAGCTGCCTGGATGTCGCCACCGGCCCCGGACATACCGCCGCGCGCCTGGCGCCCGGCGCGGACTTTGTGATCGGCCTCGACATTGCCCCCGGCATGATAGCGGTGGCTCGCGACCGCGCCGCCGAAATGGGCCTGGCGAACCTCGCCTATCTGATCGGCGACGTGCACGCCCTGCCCCTTCCGTCGGCTTCCCTCGACCTGGTCACCTGCCGCATCGCCCCCCACCACTTCCACGACGTGGCAGGCTTCGTGAAAGAGGCGGCCCGGGTCCTGAAGCCCTCCGGCCGCCTGGTGGTCGAGGACAGCCTGGCGCCCGACGCGCCGGCGGTCGCGGGCTTCCTGGAGGACCTGGATAAGCGCCGCGACCCGACCCATGTCCATTCGCTCAGCCGGACGGACTGGGGGGCGGCCGTGGCGGCGGCGGGCCTTCGCATGGTGCGCGAGACGGTCTACCGCAAGCGCCATCCCTTCGACCTCTGGATCCGCCGCACCGGCCTCAGCGAGGCCGAGATCGCGGCCCTGGTCACCCACATCCTCGAGGCACCGGAAGAGATCCGGCAGACCCTCTTCGAGATCGACGGCGGCAAGATCGCGGCGCTGCTCGACCGCAAACTGATCTTCCGCGCCGAACCCATGGCGCCCGGTTGATCGAAGACCTCAGAAGGTGGTGAGCGAGATCACCAGGTAGCCTGCCAGCATGGCGACCGCCCAGAACACCATGCTGCCGGCGCCGACCGAGCGGGCGAGCGCGCCGGCCGGCCCGTGGTGGCGGTAGATGTGGCTCA
>CALJXB010000100.1 GCA_937974415.1 uncultured Kiloniellales bacterium | reverse complement strand
AAGTGTCCCTACGTGCCGCCCCACGAGTTCGACCTCGACTTTCCCCATCTCATGCTGCGCTATCGGGCCATGGAGGCGAAGCAAGGCAAGCTAGGCTTCGGCGTCAGACAACTGACCGAGACCGACCGCAACGGGCGCCTGGCGGGACCGGTGGCCGGCCTCGCCAACTGGGCGAGCGATATCGGGAACACGCTGACCCGGCCGATCCTGGAGCAGGCCGCGGGCGTACACCGGGAGGCGGCGCTACCCAAGTTCCACGGCAAGACCTTCGTCCTCAGGGCCAAGAGCGAGGCGCCGGAGGTCAACCGCGAGGCGCCCGCCTTCGGCCGCAAGGCGGTGCTCTACGCCACCTGTTTCGCCAACTACAACAGCCCCGGCATCGGCATGACCGCGCGCGCGGTCCTCGCCAAGAACGGGGTCGAAACCGAGGTGGTCTATCCCGCCTGCTGCGGCATGCCGCAGCTCGAGCAAGGCGAGATTGCCAAGGTGGCGGCCGCCGCCAAGCGGGTCGCCGGCGAGCTCGGCCCATGGATCGACAAGGGCTACGACGTGATCTCCCTGGTGCCCTCCTGCACCCTCATGCTGAAGTTCGAGTGGCCGCTGATCCTGCCCGAGGACGCCCAGGTCAAGGCCTTGTCCCAGGCCAGCTACGACATCAGCGAGTACGTGGTCGACATAGCCAAGAAAGAGGGCCTGGCCGAGGGCCTCGGCCCCCTGCCCGGCGGCGTGGCGCTCCACATCGCCTGCCATGCCCGGGCCCAGAACATGGGCCAGAAGGCGGCCGAGATGCTGCGCCTCCTGCCCCAGGCCGACGTCGCGGTGATCGAGCGCTGCTCGGGCCACGGCGGATCCTGGGGCATCATGAAGGAGAACTTCGAGGTCGGCCTCAAGGTCGGCCGGCCGGTGGCGCGCCAGGCGGCGGAAAGCGGCAAGGCCTGCATCGCCTCGGAATGTCCCTTGGCCGGGGTCCAGATCCTGCAAGGCATGGAGCGCCTCAAGGACGGCGATGCGAAACCCGCCGGACCCGCCAGCCACCCGATCGAGCTCTTCGCCAGGGCCTACGGCCTTGAGGTATGAACCGAGGACAAGGTCGCGCCAGGTGGCAAGGAAACGAGGGCTGCAATGAGTACGACGACCAAGCGTGAAGTCACACGCGCGGATATCCTGCCGATGGAGGTCTATACCGCCGAGCGGCGGGACTGGCGGGCCAAGCTCGCAGAGGTGAAGCGCGACCGGCGGGTCGAGGTCGGCCCGGTCGCCACCTTCTATTTCGAGACTTATCTGACCATGTGGTACCAGATCCACGAGATGCTGTTCATCGAGAAGGGCGGCGAGGACCAGATCCCTGACGAGCTCGCGGCTTATAACCCCTTGGTGCCCAAGGGCGACGAGCTGGTGGCCACGGTGATGTTCGAGATCGACGACCCAGAGCGCCGAGAGCGTTTTCTGGCCGGCCTCGGCGGGGTCGAGGAGACCGCCTTCCTGAAGGTCGGCGGTGAGACGTTGGCGGGCGTGCCCGAAGCCGATGTCGACCGCACCTCGGCTGCCGGCAAGGCCTCGTCGGTACAGTTCGTCCATTTTCCCTTCACGCCCGAACAGGCGGCCGCCTTCAAGGATGCGGGCACCGAGGTGGTCCTCGGTTTCTCCCACCCGGCCTACGCCCACATGACCGTCCTCACCGAGCCGACCCGCGCGGCCTTGGCGGGCGATCTGGATTAGGCAGCCAGGCGTCGCTCCGCCCCCGGTTGTGGTAGGACGGGGCATGGCTAGTAGCACCTCTTTAAGCGCCGTTTTGTTCGGCCTGGCAGCCGTACTGGCCGCGGGTCCGGCCGAGGCCTTCGACCTCGAGTTCGCCGCCGCCTCCCCGCAGATCTACGACACGCCCCACGACCTGGTGGTGGCGCCGGACGGGCGGCATCTTTACGTCGCCGACAACGACAACGACCGTATCGCCGTGCTCGACCCGAAAACCCTCGAACTGTTGGGGACCTTCGGCGAAGGCGAGGTCAGTGCGCCCCACGATGCCGCCTTCGATGCAGAGGGCCGGCTGCTGGTCGCCGACACCGGCAACAGCCGCATTGCAATTTACGCCGTCGAGGGCGTCGAGGGGCGGCTGGTGAGCGAATTGCGCGGGGCGATCCGGCGGCCCGAAGGCGTGGCCGTCCACCCGAACGGCCGCATCTACGCCAGCGGTGCACGCTCGGACAACGTGGAGGCCTTCGAGAACGGCACATCGATCGGCGAGGCGGCGGGGTTCTCCTCGCCCCACGACCTGGCCGTGGCGGCCGACGGCCGACTCTGGCTCGCCGACGCGGGCAACGACCGCCTGGTGATCCTTTCGCCGGAGCTCGAGGTCCTCGGGACGGTCGGAGGCGAGGCCTATGGCTTCGACGGGCCGAGATACCTCGATTTCGACGCCGCGGGCCGGCTCTACGTGGCGGACAAATACGCCAACCGGATCAAGGTTCTGGCGCCCGACGGGCGACTCGTCCTGACTCTCGGAAGCGGCCGGGGCGAACTGGGCCCGGGCGTCTTCGATCGGCCCGAGGGCGTGGCGATCCGGGGCGCCGACGTCTGGATTTCCGACACCTACAACGACCGTATCGTGCGCTATCGCATCGTCGAGTAACGGCGCGGTACGGCCCTTTCTGGGCCGCCGGCCCCTCTCCGGGGCCGGTCACTCCAATTCTGCAGATCCCCTATACGCAATCTGCTGTGGCGGGCGGAGGCCTTTGGCGCGACAAATATTGATGGGGCTGGGTATGCAGTATCGATCAAGCGTTGGGGGTCAAGATGAAACTATTGCCGGCCATCGTCGTGGGGTTCGTCCTTGCCTTCGCGGCAGCCTTTTGGATCGGATATTTCATGGCGATGGCAATTCCTTTGACATATGGCTCGCCGGAGTTTTACGCGGCGGAGTTCGCCGGCATCATTATTTCGATGGCCGTTTTCTATTTTGCGATCCGCAAAAGCTTTAGGCGCCACAAGCGGCGGGAGTCCCATTACACCGAGCGCCTGGCCTGAGCGGGTACCGCTTGGGCCGCGCGATGAGCTAAGCTTGCCGCATTCGTAGGGAATCTAGTGGGTGCGGCCGGGCCGCGACACTCGTCGTGCGCCTTTGCGGCCGTCAAAGTGGTGGCCAGCGAGCTCGAGACCCCTCGCCTTCGTCTGCGCCCCTACCGGCGCGAGGACCTGGGTCGTTTGGCGGCGCTCTACGCC
>CALJXB010000099.1 GCA_937974415.1 uncultured Kiloniellales bacterium | reverse complement strand
TCGCATTGCGAACGCGACGCTCTCCCAACTGAGCTACGGCCCCACAAGTGCCCCCGGCAAGAATTCCTCGAAACGGGGGCGCCCTAGGCAAGTCTTCGCCCGCGAGATGGGTCTCCGGGGCCGGCAAGACAGGGGAGCGGGCACCGGAGTCGGGCGGCGCGATAATGGGGAGGCCCCCGTTTGCTGTCAAGCCGGCTGTGGCGCCCGGGCGCGCGCCCGCACCGCCGCTCAGGGGCGCGGCCGAGGGGGCTGCGGGAGCGCGAAAAGCCGCTGCCGCGAAGCGCTTGTCTCGCCCCGGTCCGCTCGTTAGGCTAGCGCCCCGCGTGGGCCCGCCACGGGCCGCCGCGGTGCACGAACGTGCCCGAGATGGAGGCCTTCTTGATCATTCTGGGACCCTTAATCGATGTCGTCATCATCGCCATCGACCTCTATATCTGGGTGGTGATCATTTCGGCCATTTTAAGCTGGCTGGTCGCCTTCAACGTGGTGAACACCCGGAACCGCTTCGTCTATACGGTCGGCGATTTCCTCTATCGCATCACCGAGCCGGCGCTGAGGCCGATCCGCAAGATCGTGCCGAGCTTCGGCGGCGTCGACATCACGCCCATCGTCCTGATCCTCGGGCTCTGGTTCATCCAAAGGGTCCTGGCCGAGGTCCTGTTCTCAATCGCCGGTGCCGCGGTCTAAACCGTCTAAACCGTCTACACCGCGGTCCTGGATCGTCCCGGTCGAGGACGGGCTGCGCCTCACCGTGCGCGTGCAGCCCGGCGCCCGGCGCACCGAGCTCGGCGGACCGGTTGCGCTGGCCGGCGGCGGTGCGGCGCTCAAGGCCCGGGTCACGGCCGCTCCCGAGGGCGGCCAGGCTAATGCGGCGCTAATTTCCCTGCTGGCCAGGACCTGGCGCCTGCCGAAGGGCAACTTCGAGATCGTGAGCGGCCGCCGCGAGCGCACCAAGACCCTCCTGATCGTTGGCGATCCGGTGGCCCTCGAGGCCAGGCTCGCGCGCTGGTCCCTGGAAAATGAAGCCCGCGACGGCCGCTAGGCGGAAAAATCGCACACAAAAAATTCACTGACAGGCACCCACGAACCCTTTCGAATCCCGCTCCCGGCGCGTATAGCACCGCGGTGGTGATGAGCGGCCGGCAGGGCTCCAAGGAAGGCTTTGACCGGAATTCAGCGACTCGTTCGGGAGCCGGAATGTATGAGTGAGGCGGGAATCGCGGAAATCGCGGAAATCATCGACGGCAAGGCCTTCGCCGCGGGCCTGCGCGCGCGCATCGGCGAGGCGGCTGAGGAGCTCCAGGCCAAGCACGGCCTCATTCCAGGCCTTGCCGTGGTGCTGGTGGGCGAGAACCCGGCGAGCCAGGTCTATGTTCGCAACAAGGCGAAGCAGACCCGCGAGGCGGGCATGGCTTCCTTCGAGCACAAGCTGGCCGTGGACACCCGCCAGGACGAGCTGTTGGACCTGATTCGCCAGCTCAACGACGATCCGGCAGTGCATGGCATCCTGGTCCAGCTGCCCCTGCCCGACCAGATCGATGCCCAGGCGGTGCTCGACGCCATCGCGCCGGCCAAGGACGTGGACGGCTTCCACATCATCAACGCCGGGCGTCTCATGACCGGGGCCGGCGAGCCCCTGGTTCCCTGCACGCCGCTCGGCTGCACCATGCTGCTGAAGGATCGGCTTGGCGACTTGAATGGCCTGAACGCGGTCATCGTCGGCCGCTCCAACATCGTCGGCAAGCCCATGGCCATGCTGCTGCTGGCCGAGAACTGCACGGTGACCGTCGCCCACTCGCGCACCCGGGACCTGCCGGGCCTGTGCCGCACCGCCGATATCCTGGTGGCCGCTGTCGGCCGGCCGGAGATGATCCGCGGCGATTGGGTGAAGCCGGGCGCCACGGTGATCGACGTGGGCATCAACCGAATCGATACCGACGACGGCAAGACCCGCCTGGTCGGCGATGTGGCCTTCGAGGAAGCGGCCCAGGTGGCCGGCGCCATCACGCCGGTGCCGGGCGGGGTCGGGCCCATGACCATCGCCTGCCTGCTCGCCAACACCGTGACCGCCGCCTGCCGGCAGGCCGGTATCGAACCGCCGAGTTTCTAGGCGTTCTCACCAAAAACAGCCATTACCACAGAGACACAGAGGCACTGAGAATCAACAAGCTTTTGGTTTTCTAGAAAACAAACCCTTTCGTTTTCATCTGTGTCTCTGTGCCTCTGTGGTGAAACCCTATCTCTTTCAGGTCTCCCTGCCCGGCAAGGTGAGGCGGATCACGCCCTTGACCCGATGGCTCGGGTCGGCCGGCTTGCCTTTGCGCAGGATGACGAGGCGCCCGGCCCGGGCGAGATGCAGGGCCTGCTGGCGCGCCGCCTGGAGATAACGGCGCCACAGGTCGGGCGGATCGCCCGGCTTGGCCCGCGCCGCCGCGAAGGTGCGGGCGACCTCTTCCGGCGTTACCGAAGTGCCCGGCGGCCGTTCGGCCAAGAGCGCGAGGGTTGCCCCAGCCAAGGGATCGTCCAGGGGATCGTCCGGAGGATCGTCCGGGGGATTCTCCTTGGGATGGGCGGTGTCCGACATCCGCTTGTCTTCGTCGTCTGCGATCATGGCTCCAGTCTAGACGGGTTCCGGGCGACCTGAAATGAAATCGCCCGAGGCTGGACGCCTCCCGGCCGGGCTGCCATGATTCCGGCCCAAGGACGCAAAACAAGGGAACGCCGATTTGAACGCGCTCTTTGCCGCCACGCTGGTTTTCGTTGGCGGTCATTTTCTGCTCTCCAGCGAGCCCTTGCGCGCGCGGCTGGTGGAGAGCCTGGGCGACGGCATGTTCCGCGGCCTTTACGGCCTGGTCATGCTGGCCGCCTTCGCCGCCATGCTGGCCGCCTACGGGGCTGCGCCCCAGACCCCGGTCTGGAGCCCGCCGCCGGCATTCAAGCTGGTGCCGGTCCTGGTCATGCCGGTCGCGGCGGTGCTCCTGGTTGCGGGCGTGACGACGCCGAACCCGACCATGGTCGGCGGCGAGAAAGTGCTCGACGGACGGCCGGAGAGCGCCGCCGTCGGCATCCTGACGGTCACCCGCCACCCCTTCCTCTGGGCCACCACCTTGTGGGCGGCCTCCCACCTCTTGGTGCGCGGCGACGCCGCCAACATCATCCTGCTGGTCGGCATCTTGGTGCTCTCCCTGGGCGGCATGGCCCACATCGACAAGCGCCGCGAAGCGGCGCTGGGCAGCGATTGGGGCCCGGTCGCGCTGACCACCAGCCGGCTGCCCTTCAAGGCGATCCTCCAGGGCCGCTGCGAGCTCGACCTGGCCGGCATCGGCTGGAAGCGCCTCTTCGGCGGCCTGGCGCTCTACGCCATCCTCCTGCCGGCCCACGGCTGGCTCCTCGGCGTGCCCCTGCTGTGATTTTGGCGTCGCAGGAAAAGATCAATGATGAGAGCAGGTTAATTCAGGCCGACCAATTAAGATCAATACCTTGATCTTAACGGCGAAGGTCGCCTAACGGCCGCCCCGCCGCCCCAAGAGCCGGAGCCTGAGCGCGTTCAGCTTGATGAAGCCTTCGGCGTCGCGCTGGTCGTAGACGGCGTCGTCCTCGAAGGTCACGTGCTCCATGGAGTAGAGGCTGTCGGGCGAGCGGCGGCCGAGGACCATGACGTTGCCCTTGTAGAGTTTGAGGCGCACCTGGCCGTTCACCCGTTCC
>CALJXB010000098.1 GCA_937974415.1 uncultured Kiloniellales bacterium | reverse complement strand
GTGTCTCAGCGGATACCGGAGAGCGGGAATGTGGGTTTATTCAAGATCCTGCATCTTGAGGTCACGCAACCCCTCTCGAACCTTGTCGCTTCCCTCAATGCATTCCAGCCCGACGTCTTGATGCCCTATCCCTCGGTCGCGTCCCTACTAGCCGAAGAGCAACTGGCTGGACGGCTCCAGATTCAGCCGCGCGTGGTCACAACCCATAGCGAAGTGATGACTGAAGAGATGGCCGAGCGAATAAGTACCGCTTGGAGTGTTTCGCCATTCGATCATTACGGTTTAACCGAGAAACCCCATGTGGGGTGTGAGTGCACGGAAAGGCGCGGCATCCACGTCTTCGAGGATGCCTGCATAGTTGAGGTTGTTGACAAGGAAAACCGACCCGTAGAGCCGGGAAAATTGGGCCATAAGTGCCTACTAACCAACCTTTATAACGGAACCCAACCGCTCATCCGCTATGAGATCAGCGATATGTTGGTCAAAGACGCAGAGCGGTGTCCGTGTGGCCGACCGTTTCCACTGCTCATGCAGATCGGCGGGCGCCATGAGGACATGCTTATCCTTAAGGATGGACAAGGCAAGGAGGTGGTCATACCTCCATTGGCCCTCGGTGTTCGAGTTGAATCCCTGCCCGAGGTGCTTGAGTACCATATTCGTCACAGCCCAGAGTATATTCATCTGCAAGTGGTGCCGCGTTCTGGAGCAGACATAGCCAAGCTTCGGAGTATGTTGCTCGACAAGATTCAATCTGCTGTGTTCGCGTTGGGCGCCAAGTCACCACCAATCGAAGTCGAGATCGTTTCACAATTGGAAAGACGGAGGGATCACATGGGCAAGATCCAGCTCGTCACTAGTCTGCCTGGTGGATTGTTGGACGGCACGAATATCGGGAGACCTAGCTCGAGACATTCTGGGGGAAGGCGGCAGCACGGCCCGAATTGACCCATATCTGACTCTCGCGTTTTGTTTGCGAACAGCAGATCGCGAACCTAGATAGTTGTTTGTGCGCCTTTCTCTGTGGTTGCTTTCGCGCCTTAGCCCACAAGAAGCGCGCGTTCTCGTCCTTCTCGTCTTGGACCATGACCTCGTGAGGTGATAAGTCTGCGTACTCGCAAGATCGCGGCGCATCGACATTAGGAGGGAGCAACGCCATGGCGCATGCCGACATTCTCGCGGCCAACGGCCTTATGGATGCCGAAATCACCGGCGGAACGCTCGCCGTCCACACGCCGATCGACGGCGCGGAGATCGCCCGGTTGAAGATGCACTCGGCCGAGGAGGTGGGCGCGATGATCGCCAAGGGCGTCAAAGCGTTCCAGGCCTGGCGGACCGTTCCGGCCCCGCGACGCGGCGAGTTGGTGCGTCTGTTCGGTGAGGAGCTCCGTACGGAGAAGGAGAACCTGGGCCGCCTGGTCACCCTCGAATGCGGCAAGATCCTGCAAGAAGGTCTCGGCGAAGTGCAGGAGATGATTGATATCTGCGATTTCGCGGTTGGCCTCTCGCGCCAGCTCTATGGGCTCACTATCGCGTCCGAGCGCCCGGGCCATTCGATGCGCGAGACCTGGCATCCGATGGGCCTGTGCGGCGTGATCACCGCCTTCAACTTCCCCGTGGCGCCCTGGGCGTGGAACGCGGCGCTGGCGCTGGTCTGTGGGGACCCGGTGATCTGGAAGCCTTCGGAAAAGACCCCGTCGTGTGCGCTGGCAACCTTGAAGATCTTCGAGAAAGCTCTGGCGAAGTTCGGCGACGCGCCCGACGGATTGCTGCAGGTCGTCGTGAGCGAGCGCGATGGTGGCGAGATCCTGGTGGAGAGCCGGGATCTGCCGATCATCTCGGCCACCGGCTCTACCCGCATGGGGCGCGCGGTGGGCCCAAAGGTGGCCGAACGGTTCGGCCGCACCATTCTGGAGCTCGGCGGCAACAACGCGATGATCGTGGCGCCGTCGGCCGATATGGAAATGGCGCTTCGCGCGATCGTGTTCTCCGCCGTCGGCACCACAGGCCAGCGCTGCACCTCGCTCCGCCGCCTTATCGTGCATGAGGACGTTTACGATCAGCTGGTCCCGCGCCTGAAGACGGCCTATGAGACCCTGCCGATTGGCGATCCGCTGGGCGACGGCACGCTGGTCGGGCCGCTCATCGACGGGCCGGCCTATGACGGCATGGCGCGCGGGATCGAGCAGGCCCAGGCGGAGGGGGGCACGGTCCATGGGGGCGGCCGCGTGCTCGAGAATCAGTTTCCCAATGCGCACTACGTGCGGCCGGCGATTGTCGAGATGCCGGGCCAGACGGACATCGTCCGCCAGGAGACCTTTGCACCGATCCTCTATGCGATGAAGTATCGCGCCCTGTCCGACGCGATCGCCATGCACAATGACGTGCCGCAGGGCCTCTCCTCCTGTATCTTCTCGACCGACGTGCGCGAGACCGAGACGTTTCTCTCGGCGACGGGTTCCGATTGCGGTATCGCCAATGTCAATATCGGTCCGTCCGGCGCAGAGATCGGTGGCGCCTTCGGCGGCGAGAAAGAAACGGGCGGCGGCCGCGAGTCCGGCTCCGACGCTTGGAAAGGCTACATGCGCCGGCAAACCAACACGGTGAACTATTCACGCGAGTTGCCGCTCGCCCAGGGCATCAAGTTTGAAATCTGAGGATCAAGCGTGAGCCAGAAAATCAAACGCGTCGCCGTGCTCGGCCTGGGCAAGGTCGGCACGCTCGCCGCGGTGCTGCTGCACGAGACAGGCCTGGACGTCACCGGCTTCGACGTGCATGCACCGCAGGACGAATTGCCCTTTCGGATCGAGCAAAAATCCGCTGCCACCGAAAGCGAGGTCGAGGCGCTTTGCGGCGGCTTCGACGCGATCCTGTCGTGTCTACCCTATCATCTGAATGTCGGCGTTGCGACCGCGGCACACCGGCTGGGACTGCATTACTTCGATCTGACCGAGGACGTGCCCACCACCAAGGCGATCCTGGAGATGAGCAGGACGTCGAAAGGCGTGATGGCGCCGCAGTGCGGTCTGGCGCCGGGTCTGGTCGGCATCATCGGCGCGCATCTCGCCGAGCAGTTCGAGCAGGTTCGCTCCATCAAACTCAGGGTCGGTGCGCTACCGCAACATCCAACCGGCTTATTGGGCTACGCCTTCAACTGGTCACCCGAGGGGGTGGTAAACGAATATCTCAACGACTGCGAGGTCATCGAAGAGGGGCAGCATAAATGGGTCTCGCCCATGGAGTGGGTCGAGAAGATCTACGTCAACGGAAACCGGTTGGAGGCGTTCACCACCTCCGGCGGCCTGGGCACCATGTGTGAGACCTATTTGGGGCGCGTTGAGAACCTCGACTACAAGTCGCTGCGCTACCCAGGACATGTGGAGCTGATGAACTTCTTCTTTCATGAGTTGCTGATGCGGGAGAAGCGCGACCTCGCCGGCGAGATCCTGACCCATGCGAAACCGCCCGTCGACGACGACGTCGTGCATATTCACGTCTCAGCGGAGGGCATCGTCGACGGGCGCCTGCTGCGGAAGGAATACGTCCGCTCCTACTACCCGATCGAGATCTCGGGCCGCTTTTGGCGCGCCATCGCCTGGACGACGTCCGCCTCTGTCTGCGCCGTGATCGAGATGGTCAATCAGGGAGATCTGCCGGCCACCGGGTTTCTCAAGCAAGAAAGCATCCCGCTCGACCCGTTCCTGCGAACCCGCAACGGCCGCCATTACGAGGCGACGCACGGAGGCAGTGCCGGATAGGGACCGAGGCGCTTCCCGACTTCTCCGTCTTACCGCTCGAATGCAGCAGTCTGCTTTTCGACATCGATAAGCCTTTCTGTGTGCCGCATCTTGATAGAGAAGAGGGCAACATTATCTGGTATCAAACCCGGTTATATATAGATTTTCGACTTTCACCGACCGGACAGAATATCGAGACTGTCCCAGATCAGGGCGTCCGCTTTCCCAAGTTGGTAATGCGCCCGCGTGTGGCGTCGCTTGCCAGAATACTACATGACCTCGCTGAGGTTTGGACGCCATACGTCGGCTCGCGCCGACGAGTTGGGCAAGAGATGCAAGATGCAGAATCCGTTCGTGCACAGGTTTGCCGTCGAGGTTTCGATTGCCCTCAGCATACTACTGGCGGCGGTCTTGCTGACCTGCGTTGCATTTTTAGAGGCCGAACCGCATGTGCTGGCGCTATTGAAGTGGGTTGACTCCCATGCGTTCTGGGGCCCCGCCGTTTTCATAATCGTTTACGCGGTGATTGTCATCCTGCTGTTGCCGGGAATGCTCTTTACCCTGGGTGCAGGTTTCCTGTTCGGTATCGTAAAAGGCTCGCTGCTTGTCATCGTCGCCGGAACCCTGGGAGCGACGGTCGCCTTTCTCACCGCTCGGCTGATCTCACGCCATTATTTTGGCGCCCGATTGGCAGGCTTCTTCGAACGTCATCCAAGTTTCGCCATCCTCGATGAACGCGTTGGCCGCGACGAATGGAAAGTGGTGCTTCTTACTCGCATGGTTCCCTTCTTCCCGTTCAAGCTGTCGAACTATTTCTTCGGCATTTCGCGGTTTTCCCTTTCAAACTTCGTGCTGGGGACGCTGTTCGGTCTCATTCCGATCACCGTGACCAACGTCTATATCGGTTCGCTCGCCGCTGATTTGGCGACGCTGGGCTCTCGTAGCGCGGCACGATCGAACGTCGAATGGGCTATGTATGGCGTCGGTCTGGTCGTCGCTGTGGTTGTTGCCGTCTATGTCGCGCGCCTCGCCCGCCGGGCACTGAACGAGCGGGAGTCTCGCAAGTAAAGGGAATCCGAGATCGGTCCACCAAGCGCTGATGCAGAGCGAGGCCTATAGGCTCGTGCGAAACCTAGGGCAGCTCCAGAATCGACCAGTCGGCGCTTGCAGGCTCCGGCCATCGTACTTACTTGCGATAGGAATGTTGTGCGGAATCGCGGCGTATCTTGTTGATGCGACGGCGGTTAACTGAGCTGCGCTTCGAAAATCTACGCCATCTAACGAAGCTGGATGCCGGCGGCGGCCGTTGAGTCTTGGCTGGCATAAGGTCGTCGCTCGAACCGAATGTGAACTTTTGGACGGAAGAATGCGAAAGAGAAAATTCAAGCGCGCGCCGAGGAGCCCTCGTCCGCGAAAGGTATGCGCGCCCACGATGGGGCAGTTCGACTTTGAGCCCATGATGCCGTTCCTAAGTGCGCGGCTGCCTGAGAATCATCCCGTTTACAGGGCTGCGAAGGAGAACGACCTAACTGCCTTCATGGCGGCACTTCGCCACGTGGGCGATGGGCGGCTGAACCACGACATCGCGGGTGAGCTAGAACGCATTTCACGACCCGCGCCGCCAAGTTGACACCGCGCCCATAGATGTTCTCGTCCTCAACGATGATGTCGCCTGGGTGGACAGCGATGTGTAGGTGGATACCTGGGCGGGTCAACCATCCCTGAGGAAACTTGACCCAGGACCGCAGCGCACGGGTGCAGGACAAGTGGGAGGGGAAGATGTTCGTTTACTTTTTGGGGGCCTGACCTAGGGGCGGGAGCGAATGGCGAGCAAGGCCAGCGAAATGACTGAAATGACGGAAAACCGCGAAGAGACGTGCGATTGCCCACTCATGGACGCGAGCAGTGAGGCGACCAAGAAGTTGATCCAGCGCGCCAAGGAACGCGGTTACATCACCTACGAAGAGTTGAACCAGTTCTTGCCGCCGGACCAAATGTCTTCGGAGCAGATCGAGGACAGCATGGCCGCGCTTTCGGAGATGGGCATCACCGTCATCGAGAGCAACGAGCACGACGATTCCGTAAGAAGCGCGGAAGAGAAAAATATCTCCATCCAACCGACCGGCAATCTCGGTGACAAGGACATCGGGCGTACCGACGATCCTGTGCGCATGTACCTGCGCGAGATGGGCGCGGTCGAGCTCCTGTCCCGCGAAGGCGAGATCGCCATCGCCAAGCGGATCGAGGCCGGCCGGGAGAAGATGATCGGCGGCATCTGCGAAAGTCCCTTGACCATTCAAGCGCTGCTGGATTGGCGGGCCGCCTTGCTGAGCGGCAAGATCCTGCTGCGCGACATTATCGATCTCAATGCCACTTACAAATCCGATCCGAGCGAGAACGAGATGGCCGAGGCCGTGGCAGAGCTGGCAGAGACCGAGCGGAAAAACGGCAGCAAGCCGGTCGGGAAGGCCACGGATAAGACTGCCTCCAAGGACTCGGCGAAAACCGGCGCCAAGCAGGACTCCGAGGATGATTCGGAGGAGGCGACCTCTGATGAGGGACAGGGCGAAGCCGATGAGGAAGAAGAAACTAACCTCAGCCCGACTGCCATGGAACAGGCCCTGCTGCCGCAAGTGGTCGAGACCTTCGATGCCATCGCCGCCACTTACAAGAAGCTGGCCCGGGCCCAGGACAAGCGCTTGGGCCACCTGCAAAAGGG
>CALJXB010000097.1 GCA_937974415.1 uncultured Kiloniellales bacterium | reverse complement strand
GCGCACCAGCCGCCAGATGCTGCACGAGATCGGCCGCGAGCCGACGCCCGAGGAACTGGCGGTGCGCCTGGTGATGCCGCTGGAGAAGGTGCGCAAGGTGCTGAAGATCGCCAAGGAGCCGATCTCCCTGGAAACGCCGATTGGCGACGAGGAAGACAGCCACCTGGGCGACTTCATCGAGGACAAGAACGCCGTCATCCCGCTCGACGCGGCGATCCAGGCGAACCTCAGAGAAACCACCACCCGGGTGCTCGCCAGCCTGACCCCGCGCGAGGAGCGGGTGCTGCGCATGCGCTTCGGCATCGGCATGAACACCGACCACACCCTCGAAGAGGTCGGCCAGCAGTTCTCGGTCACCCGCGAGCGCATCCGCCAGATCGAGGCCAAGGCACTGCGCAAGCTCAAGCACCCCAGCCGTTCGCGCAAACTGCGCAGCTTCCTGGATACGTGATCGCCGACGGGCCGTCTCTGACGGCGCCGATCGAGGCTTTACCGCTCACTCCTCTGGCGGGCCCTTGAGCTCGACGGTGTTTCCGTCCGGGTCCTGGATGTAGATCGAGGGGCCCTGGCCCTCGGCGCCGTAGCGCCGCGCCACCTCGCCTATTTCGATGCCGTGGGCCTTGAGATGGGCGCGGAGGGCCGCCGGGTCGAACGGCTCGATCCGGAGCGCGATGTGGTCGACGTTGCGGCCGTCCTCCCCCGGCGCGGCGCCGCCCATACGGCCGAGCTCGCTCTCCACCGGCACCAAATCGATCAAAGACCGACCGGCGCGCAGCTGGTAGAGGCCCATGTCCTCGAGGCTGCGCTCGAGGGCGCAGCCCAGCACGTCGCGGTAAAAGGCGAGGGCGCGGTCGATGTCGCGCACCCGGAACACCACGTGATCGAGGCCGAGCAACTGAAATGTCATGTCTCCGCTCTCCCTGTTCCCGGCACTCACCAGGCTGCCTTTACTCCGCGGCCAGCTCGGCGGTTTTCGAGGCGATCCTGGCCAGGAGGCCGTCGATGCCGTCCCGTTCCAGGATAGAGGTGTATTCTGAGCGCTTGGTGGCGATTTCGCTGATCGAGCCGTCGATGAACACGTCGACGATCCGCCAGCGGCCGTCGAAGTCGCGCAAGAGGTAGTCGATCGAGACCGCTTCGCTGTCGCTCTTGAACAGGCGGTTGCGGACCAGCGCGCCGCCGCGGGGTTGCTCGATCGTCTCTCCAACTTCGAAGCTCTGGCCGGAGTAGCCGTCGAAGCGGGCGGCGTAGGTGGTGACGCTCATATGCGCGAAGGCGTCGGCCAACTGCTCCTTCTGCGCCGCGTCCAGATCGCGCCAGTGGCTGCCGGCGGCGACCCGCGCCATGAAGGGGAAGTGAAAGGCCGTCCTGAAGACCGGGTCGAGGCGGTCGTAGCGGCCCTGAAAGGCCAAGGCCTCGGCTTCCTGCATGGCGCCGAGGAGGCTCTCGTTGACCTGGGCGACAACGGCCTCCGGGGGCGCCGTGGCCGCTTCAGGAACGGCAGTCTGCTGGGCTTGGCCCGGCCGGGCGACGAGCAGCAGGAGGACCAGGGCGCCTGTGAGGCTGAAGGCTTTCATGGGTCTCGGGATACGATGGATCGGCTATCGGCGAAACCCATTATACGTGCTCGGAGCCTGCTGTCGTGCCCCGCCACGCACGGGGCGGGAAGTTTCACGGGACTGTGCATCGTCGTGATAGCGGCGAGCGGCTAGACTGACGCGGTTCTGCTTGTCGGCTCCGTCATGCTCCGCCATATAAGGGCCATATGAACGACGCCGGGCCGTCCGGCCCATGAGGATTTACGGGAGACTCGCGTGCCGGTTCCCTTGAAGCAGCAGATCAGGGTTGGCGCCTACATCCTGAAGCAGCGCCTCTTGGGGCGTGGGCGCTATCCTCTGGTGCTCATGCTCGAGCCGCTGTTCCGCTGCAACCTGGCCTGCCCGGGATGCGGCAAGATCGACTATCCGGACGCCATCCTGAACCGTCGCCTCTCGGTCGAGGACTGCATCCGGGCGGTCGAGGACTGCCCGGCCCCGGTGGTCTCGATCCCCGGCGGCGAGCCGCTGTTGCACAAGGAGATCGGCGAGATCGTCGCCGAGCTGGTGAAGCGCAAACGCTTCGTCTACCTCTGCACCAACGCCTTGCTGCTGGAGAAGCGGCTCGACCTTTTCGAGCCCAGCGACTATCTCACCTTGTCGGTTCATTTGGACGGACTCGAGGCGGAACACGACGTGGCGGTGGCCCAGGCCGGAGTTTTCCGGCGGGCGGTCGGAGCCATCCAGGCCGCCAGGGCGCGCGGCTTCCGGGTCACCGTGAACTGCACCCTGTTCAACACCGCGGCGCCGGAGCCGACCGCCGCCTTTTTCGATTTCGTATCCGGCCTGGGCGTCGAGGGCATCACCGTCTCGCCGGGCTACGCCTACGAGCGGGCGCCCGATCAGGCCCATTTCTTGAGCCGGCGGCAGACCAAGGAGCTGTTCCGCGAGGTCTTCCGGCTCGGCCGCGGGCGCAAGTGGCGCTTCTCCCAGTCGAGCCTGTTTCTCGACTTCCTCGCCGGCAATCAGGCCTACCGCTGCACGCCCTGGAGCAACCCGACCCGCAACATCTTCGGCTGGCAGCGGCCTTGCTACCTCTTGAACGAGGGCTATGCCGGCAGCTTTCGCGAACTCATGGAAGAGACCGACTGGGAGGCCTACGGCACCGGCCGCTACGAGAAGTGTGCCAACTGCATGGTCCATTGCGGTTACGAGGGGACGGCGGTGGCCGATACCGTCGCCCGGCCGTGGAAGGCGGCCAAGGTCGCCCTCTTTGGGATTCGCACCGAGGGCGGCATGGCGCCGGAGATTCCTTTGGCCGATCAGCGCCCGGCGGAGTTCGTGTTCGAGTCTCTGGTCGATCGGGCGGTATCGGACCCGCGCGAAAGCGAATCAGACAAGGCCGGCGGGCCCAAGACCTCCGATCAGGCGGCGTAGGCTCGCCAGCGCTGCGTCGGTGTCCCGGCGCAGCCGCAGCAGGGCAGGCACCTCCCAAGGCCTCAAGCACACGCCAAGGACCACGTGGCCGATCCGCGGCCGCCCGTCCGGCCCAATGCTGCCCGCCGCCACGCGGGGCAGGGGGCGCTCGGCCGGGTCGGCGATGGCGCGGACCGCGACGAAGGGAACGTCGGCCTCCGCGGCTACACCGGCGACCGCATGACTTTCCATATCGACGGCTGCGGCGCCGCTAGAGCGATGGCACGCCCGTTTGTCGGCGACGCTGGCAAGGGGCCGGGCGGTGCCGAGCAGGCCGCCGCCCACGGCCCGCAATTCGGCCGCCTCCGCTGCGCTTTGCCATCGGGCCCGCAGGTCCAGGTCAACGGCGATGGCATGGCCGTCGGGCGAAACGACCCGTTCGGCAATCACCAAGTCGCCTGGGGTCAGGCTCGGGTCGAGGCCGCCGGCGATGCCGAAGCTGACGAGCGCGCCCGCGCCCTCTGAGAGGAGCCGCCGGGCGCCGGCCCATGCCCGCTCCGCGCAAGCCGCCGCGCAGGCGATTCGGGCCCCGGCGTGGGGCGCGTGCTGGGCTAGCAGCTCAGCCTCGACGGCAAGGCC
>CALJXB010000096.1 GCA_937974415.1 uncultured Kiloniellales bacterium | reverse complement strand
CGAGCGAGACCTCTTCGTTGCGGAAAATCTTCACCTTGCCGGTGCAGACGTTGGTCGCCGACAGGAACAGTTTGACCGCGGCGCTCTTCCGCAGGCCTTCGAAGTCGACGGCCTCGGCCAGGATGTCGCGCAAGGGATTGTAGTTTGCCGGATTGAACTGATAGGGCGAGAGCGTCCGGGTCACCAGGTCCAGCATGACGAAGGCCGGCGAGGTCTCCAGGGAATGATTGCGGGTGAGCCGGTCGATGGGCGAGGGCTGCAGGGGGCTGAAGAGAGCGCTGCGGCTGATCCGTTGCCAGAAGTCGGCAAGCGAAGCTTTCGCGCCGTCGCGCCCGCCCTCGGCCAGGCCGTGCGCCAGCACGACGGCGTTCATGGATCCGGCGCTGCAGGCGCTGATCCCCTCGAAGGCCAGGCGCTCGTCCTCCAGCAGCCGGTCGAGCACGCCCCAGGCGAAGGCGCCGTGCGCCCCGCCGCCCTGCAGGGCGAGGTTCACGGTCTTCACCGGCTTGGCGCCGTTTGCCTTCTTGCGGCGGTCCATCGAGGCCTCTCGGGTGAGGTTCGAGTGTGCCAACTACGAGCCGGCCCGGCGGGCGTCGTTCAGCGCCCAGTCGTAGGTATGGCCGCTCAGCCTCGGTGTCTGCCTGATCCGGTCCGCGAGCGCGGGCTCCGCGTAACGCTCCAGGTGGGCGATCACATCGGCGTCGCTGTCGCCGAAGTCCTCCTGGAACCAGACGTAGATGCTTGAGACGACGAGGCCGTTCTCGACGAATTGCAGGCCGCGGGGCGAATTGACGTAAGCCCTGGCTGCGCTCTCCAGCAGCTCTTCCGCGTTCTCGGCCGTGAAGGGCACGGCCTGGAGGTTGGGGCAGCCGACCGAGGCGCAGTTCACCGCATAGTGAATTCGCGGGTCCTGCCAGATCGGTCGCAGGATCCGGTGCTCGATGTCGTTGAGGGTGAGGGCCTCGCCCGCCACGATGACCAGGGGCCTGTCCCAGGGGCCGTCCGAGAAGAGGCCCGGCGACACGTCGATATCGCGGATGCTCGCCACCGGATAGTGGGTCAGCACCACATGGACCGTGAGGGCATTGTAGAGGTTGACCCAATAGGCGAACTGTTCGGAGCGGCTGTAGTCGTCGATCCGCAGGGCGGCGAGGTCTGTGATATAGCGGCCGAGAGCGGCCCGGTCCGCTATCGTGACGGCGGCGTAGTCGAAGTGGTTCACGCCGTCCTCGTCACTGAGCGGGCCGGGCCGCAGGTAGCTCTCCAGCAAACGGCCCCACGCCGCGTGATCGACGGTCGCCTCGGAGGCCGGGTCATGGGCCTGCCAGCGTGGCCAGGGCTCGGCCTTGGGGGCGAAGAGGGCCTCGATGGAGACATAGCCGGCGAGCGGCAAAGTCACGGCGACAAGAGCCGCGAGCTGGGCCACAAATTTCGCCGTGCGGGCGATAAGGCGGCGCCTGGACAGGATCATCCGTCGGCTTCCCTGAGCAGTGATCGGGACTTCCGGGCCCGGCGGCGCTGGGCCTCGTAGCGCCGCGCCAGCAGACCGGGCGGAACCCCCAGGTGGTAGAGCGCGTGGATCTCAAGCCAGCCTAGGACGATGGCGAAGGGCCGGCGGCCCTCGAAGCGCCGGGACGAGGTGACGAGGGGCGGCTCCTCGATCGTGCAGGTTCGGCCGCGGCGCTCCAGGCGGCGGGTGAAGTCGTAGTCCTCCATGACCGCGATCGGCCGCATGCCGCCGATCTCGTCGTAGATCCGGCGGCGCACGAAGACTCCCGAATCGCCGTAGTAGAGGCCATGGGCCCGGATCCAGGCGTAGAAGCCCGTCAGCCAACGGCTGAAGGGCGTGTCGCCATCGAAGACCAGGCGAAAGTTGCCGCCGGGGCAGTCCGGGTGCCGCGCCAGGGTCCCCTCGATCCGGGCCAGTCCGCCTGCCGGAAAGCGCGAGTCCGCGTGCAGAAACAGCAGGATATCGCCGGTCGCGGCGTCGGCACCCGCAGCCAATTGCTGGCCGCGGCCGGGGCCGGCACGGAGCACCCGGGCCTCGGCCGCGTGGGCGGCAAAGACCGTGGCGTCGTCGCTGGCGCCGTCGACCACGATGACCTCGTGGGGCGCGGGCTCGGCCGCGAGCCGGCCGAGCAGCCGCGGCAGCCGCGCCGCCTCGTTCAGGGTCGGGATGACGACCGAGATCATGCGGCGCGTCCCCAATCGGCGTCCGGCCCCAAGCCGATCTGCCGCAGGGCCGCTTGGTGATGGCTCCAGCCGCCGCTCAGCCAAGCCCGCAGAAGCCGGCGGGCGGTGCCGCTGCTGACGCTCTCGCTCACGGCCCTTTCCGTGGTCCGACGCCACAGGCCATGGAGCCAGCCGTAGAGCTGGCAACGCGCCTCCGCCGAGAGATCCACGAGGGCCTCGGTAAGGTAGAGCCGGCCGAAGGCGACATGGCGCGCCTCGTCGCGGGCGACCCGGCGGTTGATCTGCCTGAGCAGCGGGCAGGGCAGGAGGCGGGCCAGCGAGTCCTGAACCCGCAAGACCTCTCCTTCGACCACCACGTGAAACGCCACCATGGTACCGAGCGGGCCGGCCGGGCCGCGGCTCGCGGCCTCGAGCGCCCAGGCGAGATGCTGGTCCATGGCGGCGATGCCACTCAGGGCCACCAAGTACCTCTCGTAGGCCTCGGCATGGCGCGTTTCGTCGGCGATTTGGAACTCGAGACATTGGCGCGCCGGCCCTGGCGGAAAGTCGTCCAGCAAAGTCCGGCACATGCGGCTGGTGGCGATCTCGCCGTGGTAGAGCTGACTGATCGCGGCGCGTGCTTGGTCTCCCGTGACCCACAAGGGAAGCCGCGGCGGGCGCCGCCAGTCGATGTCGTCGGCCGCCGACCACTGGCCGGCGCGCGCCTTGGCTGCCAAGTCGGCGTAGCGCGCCGGCTGCCCTTGCGCTTGCAATCCGCGTGGCTCCGTCATGGCAGGTCTCACCCTCCGAAGGTCAGATCGGCGACGGCGCCGAAGATGCGGCTGGCCGTGTCGTCGCTGTCGGCGGAGATCGCCAGGAAGGCCGGGGCGGGCGCCGAGCTGCCGTAGACCTTGCGGAAGTCGTCGGCGAAGTCGATGTCTTCCGTCTTCCAGTTGCCGAGCGTCGCGAAGCCGCTGCGTGGGACGATGATTCGCCCCTGGCGATCGAGATGAGGGTTGATGAGGACGCTGCCCTCGGGATGGTCGCCGCCCCAGACATAGGTCAGCACCCGACCGGCCAGCGGCGGCGCGAC
>CALJXB010000095.1 GCA_937974415.1 uncultured Kiloniellales bacterium | reverse complement strand
AAGGCGCGCCACGGCCTGTTGCTGGCGGCCCTCTTCATCCTCTGGGCCGGCGCGGCGGAGGCCGCCCAGGTCGGCTCCTTTCTCTGGACGATCGAATCCTTGATCGAATGGGCCCCCTTCATCCTGGAGGGCTTCGTTCTCAACATCGTCATCAGCCTGTTCGCCATGCTGTTCGGCACCGTGGCCGGGGCGGCCTTGGGGCTCATGCAGGTTTCGCTGTTGCTGCCGGTGCGGGCGAGCTCCTGGATCGTCACCCAGTTCTTCCGCAACTCGCCGTGGTTGGTGCTGCTGTTCTGCATCATGCTGCTGTTCCCCTTCGAGATCGACCTGGGCTTCGTCGTCATCCCGATCCCCGATTGGATGAAGGCGGTGATCGGCTTCTCCTTGCCGATCATGGCCAACATCTCGGAGGTCGTGCGCGGCGCCGTGCAGTCGCTGCCCTCGGGCCAGTGGGAGTCGGCCGAAAGCCTCGCCTTCACCCGCCGCCAGACCATGTGGATGATCATCCTGCCCCAGTGCATCAAGCGGATGATCCCGCCGTGGATCAACTGGTATTGCATTCTCGCCATGGCGACGCCGCTGTGCTCCATCATGGGGGTCGAGGAATCGGTCACCCACACGGTGCAGGCCTTGAACGCGCTGGGCGACCGGCCCGAGCTGTTGGGACCCTTCTACTTCTTCCTGCTGTTCATCCACTTCATCTACACCTATCCGATCGCGCGCTGGTCGATCAGCCTCGAGCGTAAATTCGCGGTCAAGATCTAAAGGGGTACCGGTCATGAGCGAGACATCTGCGAACGGCGGCTGGACCCCCGATCAACCCATGGTCTCCATCAAGGACGTCCACAAGTCGTTCGGCGACTTGGAGGTCTTGAAGGGCGTTTCCATGGACATCATGAAGGGCGAGTGCATCTGCATCATCGGCCCGTCGGGCTCCGGCAAGTCGACCCTGATCCGTTGCGTCAACGCCCTCAACGACATCCAGAAGGGCTCGATCACCGTCGAGGGAATCGAGGTCAACGACCCGGCCTTGAACAAGCTGGAGCTCAGAAAAAAGGTCGGCATGGTGTTCCAGCAGTATAACCTCTTCCCCCACAAGACGGCGCTGATGAACGTCATGATGGCGCCGATCCACGTCCTTAGGCAGGACAAGGAAGAGGTCGAGAGGCGAGCCCGGGTGCTGATCAAGAAGGTCCGCCTGGAAGGCAAGGAGGACAGCTTCCCGGGTGAGCTCTCCGGCGGCCAGCAGCAGCGCGTGGCGATCGCCCGCTCGCTGGCCATGAACCCGGACGTCATGCTGTTCGACGAGGTGACGGCGGCCTTGGACCCCGAGACGGTCAAGGAGGTGCTGGTCACCATCAAGGATCTGGCGGAAGACGGCATGACCTGTATCCTGGTGACCCACGAGATGGGCTTCGCCCGCGAGGTCGCCAACCACATCTATTTCACCGACCGTGGGGTGATCGTCGAGCACGGGCCGCCCGCCAGCTTCTTCACCGACGCCAAGGACAGGCGCACCCAGGAGTTCCTCAGCCAGATCCTGTAACCGAGGCACGTCGCCCCGATCGGAGCCATCCATGTCCAAAGTCGCCCTCACCCTGAGCGAGGTCGAAGACCTCGCCCGAACATGCCTGCTCGCCAACGGCTGCGATCAGGCGAACGCCGACGCGGTGGCGGCGACCGTCACCGCCGCCGAACGCGACGGGTCCCATTCCCACGGCCTGTTCCGCATGCCCGGCTATGTCGCGTCCCTGCGCAGCGGGAAAGTGAACGGCAAGGCCGACCCCAAGGCCGAGGCCATCGCGCCCGCCGTGGTGCGCGTTGACGGCGACGGCGGCTATGCGCCCCTCGCCCACGCACGCGGCCGGTCGCCGCTGGTCGAGCGCGCGAGAGAACAAGGCGTAGCGGCGCTTGCCATCGTCAAGATCCACCACTTTTCGGCACTCTGGGTGGAGGTCGAGGCCCTCGCCCGCGAAGGCCTCGTCGCCTTCGCCTGTACCGCCTATACGCCTTCCGTCGCGCCGGCCGGCGGGCGCGAAGCCTTTTTCGGGACCAACCCCATCGCCTTCGGCTGGCCGCGCGGCGACGGCAAGCCGCCCATGGTGTACGACCAGGCGACCGCGGCCATGGCCCGCGGCGAGGTCATGATCGCCGCTCGCGACGGCCACGAACTGCCGCCCGGCGTCGGGCTCGGACCCGACGGTCAGCCGAGCCAGGATCCCGAGCAGGTGCTGAAGGGCGTGCTGCTGCCGTTCGGCGGTTACAAGGGCTCGGCCATCGCCATGATGGTGGAACTGCTGTGCGCGGGCCTCATAGGCGAAGGCTTCAGCTTCGAGGCCGCCAAGTACGACACCAAGGACGGCGGGCCACCGCGCGGCGGCGAGTTCATTCTGGCGATGGACCCGGACCGCTTCGGCGATGCCGAGGGCTGGCGAGCCCACGCCGAGGGCTTCTTCGCCGGACTGACGGCCCTCGACGGCGTGCGCCTGCCCGGCGACCGGCGTTACGCCAACCGGGCCCGCTCGCCACAAGACGG
>CALJXB010000094.1 GCA_937974415.1 uncultured Kiloniellales bacterium | reverse complement strand
GACAGGCCGTAGGCAGTCTGGGTCAGGTCGTTGGTGCCGAAGGAGAAGAAGTCGGCCAGCTCGGCGATCTCCCTGGCGCGCAGACAGGCGCGCGGTAGCTCGATCATGGTGCCCACCTCGTAGGGCACTTCGGCCTCGGCCCCCGCCAGGACCTCTTTCGCGACGCTCTCCACCAGAGCGCGCAGGATCTCCAGCTCGCTCTTCATGGCGACCAGGGGGATCATGATCTCGGGGTGGACCGGCTCGCCCGACTCCTGGGCGACTGCCAGGGCCGCCTCGAAGATGGCGCGGGCCTGCATCTCGTAGATCTCGGGATAGGTGATGGCGAGCCGGCAGCCGCGGTGACCCAGCATGGGGTTCACCTCGGCGAGCTTGAGGGCGCGGGCGCGCACCTGATCGACTGTTAGGCCCGAGGCTTCGGCGACCTCGACGACCGCCGCCTCCTCGTGGGGCAGGAACTCGTGCAGCGGTGGGTCGAGGAGCCGGATCGTGACCGGCAGGCCGGACATGATGCGGAAGATCTCCATGAAATCCTGGCGCTGCATCGGCAGGATCTTGTCGAGCGCCTTACGGCGCCCCTCCGCCGTGTCGGCCAGGATCATCTCGCGCACGGCGACGATGCGTCCTGCGTCGAAGAACATGTGCTCGGTGCGGCACAGCCCGACGCCCTCGGCCCCGAAGTCGCGGGCGGTCTGGCAATCGGTCGGGGTATCGGCGTTGGTGCGCACCTTCATGGTGCGGTGCTGGTCGGCCCAACCCATGATCCGCGCGAACTCACTGGAAAGCTCCGGTTGGATCGTCTTGACCTCGCCCAACATGACCTCGCCGGTGGAGCCGTCGATGGTGACCAGGTCGCCCTCGCTGAGTTCCACGTCGCGCACCCGGAGCAGGCCGGACTTGCCCGTTTTGTAGTCGATCCGCAGATCTGCTGCGCCGACCACGCAAGGCCGGCCCATGCCGCGCGCCACCACGGCGGCGTGGCTGGTCATGCCGCCGCGGGTGGTCAGGATGCCGCGGGCGGCGTGCATGCCGTGGATGTCCTCCGGGCTGGTCTCGATGCGGCACAGGATAACCTTTTCGTCGGCGCCCGCCTGGGTTTCGGCCGCATCGGCGCTGAACACCAGCTTGCCGGAGGCGGCGCCCGGCGAGGCGGGCAGGCCGCGGGCGATCATGTGGCGCTCGGCGTCGGGGTCGAGCGTGGGGTGGTGCAGCTGGTCGAGGGCGGCAGGGTTGATGCGTCGAATCGCCTCGCGCTCGTCGATCACGCCCTCGTCGACCAGGTCGGCGGCGATCTTGAGGGCGGCCGACGCGGTGCGCTTGCCGGCGCGGGTCTGCAACATGTAGAGGGTGCCGCTCTGGACCGTGAACTCGATGTCCTGCATGTCGCGGTAGTGCCGCTCGAGCTTCTCGCGCACCGCCAGGAGCTGCTGGAAGACCTCCGGCATGGCCTCTTCCATGGCCGGCAGGTCCGAATGGTTGTCCTGTTTGGCCTCGACGGTCAGGTGCTGCGGGGTGCGAATGCCGGCCACCACGTCCTCGCCCTGGGCGTTGACCAGATACTCGCCGTAGAAGACGTTGTCGCCGGTCGAGGGGTCGCGGGTGAAGGCGACCCCGGTGGCGCAGTCCTCGCCCATGTTGCCGAACACCATGGCCTGGACGTTGACCGCCGTGCCCCAGGCCTGGGGGATGTTGTGGATCCGGCGGTAGGTGACGGCGCGGGGGTTCATCCAGGAGCCGAAGACGGCGCCGATGGCCGCCCAGACCTGGGCTTTCGGATCCTGCGGGAAGGGCGCGTCGGTCTCCTCTTCGATCCGCGCCTTGTAGCCGGTAATCACCGTTTCCCAGTCCTCGGCGGTCAATTCGGTGTCCTGGCCGAGGCTCCGGTCCTCCTTGTGGAGCTCCAGGATCTCCTCGAAATTGTGGTGATCGACCCCCAGCACCACGTCGCCGAACATTTGGATGAAACGGCGGTAGCTGTCGAAGGCGAAACGGCGGTCGCCGGAATGGCGCGCCAGGCCCTCGACGGTCTCGTCGTTGAGGCCGAGGTTCAGGACCGTGTCCATCATGCCCGGCATGGAAGCCCGGGCGCCGGAGCGCACGGAGACCAGAAGCGGGTTGTCGCGCTCGCCGAAGCGCGCCCCCAGCGCCGCCTCGACTTCGGAGAGGGCCGCCGAGACCTCATCGTCGAGCCCCTCGGGATAGGTCCCATCCTGGGCGGTGAAATGGCTGCAGACCTCGGTGGTGATGGTGAAGCCCGGCGGCACCAAGAGGCCCAGCGACGACATCTCGGCCAGGTTCGCGCCCTTGCCGCCCAGGAGATCGCGCATCGTGGCGTTACCGTCGGCCGCACCGCCGCCAAAGCCGTAAACCCATTTGGTCATGCCCTTGTGAACCTCTACTGCTTCAGCCTTCGATCCGGGAAAAATCGGCCACCTGACCGAGCGTGTCGCCGATCGCCGAGAGCAGACGCAGCCGGTTGGCGCGCAGATCGGCGTCCTCGGTATTCACCATCACGCTGTCGAAGAACTCGTCAACGGGACGGCGCAGCTTGGCCATCGCTTCCATGGCGAGGGAATACTCCTCGGATCCCAGCGCCGCCTTGGCGCCGCTCGTCGCCTCGTCCAGGTGTTCGGCCAAGGTCTTCTCCACCGGGTCCACCAGGATGTCCGAGCGCAGGCCAGCCCGGTAGGACGACTTGTCGCGCTTTTCCTCGATGCGAACGATATTTTCGGCCCGCTTGTAAGCAGTCAGGAGGTTTTCTCCATCTTCCGAGTTAAGAAAGTCTTGGAGCGCGTCGACACGGGCCAGCAGGCGCACCAGATCGTCTTCGCCGCCGAGGGCGAAAACCGCGGAAATCAGGTCGTGGCGCACGCCCTTGTCCCTCAGCGCCACCTTCAGCCGGTCGGCGAAGAATTCGAGCAGCGACCCGGTGACGGGCGGCCCGGCAAGATGGCGATAGAGATCCCGTGCCGTCTCGATGACCGGGGTCAGGGGCAAGCGCAGGTCGTTCTCGACGATCAGGCGAATGACCCCGAGGGCGGCACGGCGCAACGCATAGGGATCCTTGGAGCCGGTCGGCGGCTCGCCGATCGTCCAGAAGCCCACCAGGGTGTCGATTTTGTCGGCCAGGGACACGGCGACCGAGGCGGGCGCGCTGGGGCAGCGGTCGTTGGGCCCGAGCGGCGCGTAGTGCTCGGCGATGGCCTCGGCCACGTCCGGGTGCTCGCCGTCGGCCAGCGCATAATAGCGGCCCATGACCCCCTGCAGCTCGGGAAACTCGCCCACCATGCCGCTGGTGAGGTCGGCCTTGGCGAGGCGCGCGGCCGAGCGCACCCGGTCGATGTCGGCGCCGGGGATCTGGCGTGCCAAGGCGGTGGCCAGCGCCTGGACCCGGTCGACCTTGGCGTCGAGGCTGCCCAGCTTGGCGTGGAACACCATCTGGCCCAGCGCGGTCACCTGGGACGCCAGGCTGCGCTTGCGGTCCTGGTCCCAGAAGAAGCGGGCATCGGCGAGGCGCGCGCGTAAGACACGCTCGTTGCCGGCGACGATGTTGTCGAAGCGCTTGCTGCCTTTGCGTGCCGGCATGTTGGCGACGAAGGCGAAGCGGTCGGCGAGGTTGCCGTCCCGGTCCAGGGTGGCGAGATACTTCTGATGGCTGCGCATGGAGGTGGTGAGAACTTCCGGCGGCAGGTCCATGTAAGCGGCGTCGATCCGGCCGATCAGCAC
>CALJXB010000093.1 GCA_937974415.1 uncultured Kiloniellales bacterium | reverse complement strand
CTGCCTGAGGCGCTTTCAAAAATTGAGGATTCCGGCCGGCCGCCGGCTCACGCGACCTGGTCGGCCATCTGGTGACGAAGGCGCAGCCGCCAGGA
Organism: uncultured Kiloniellales bacterium; assembly: GCA_937974415.1. Taxonomy (GTDB): domain Bacteria; phylum Pseudomonadota; class Alphaproteobacteria; order Kiloniellales; family JAKSDN01; genus CALJXB01. The sequence goes on along the minus strand of CALJXB010000093.1, from coordinate 6,526 downwards.
CAGGAACCGCCAGGCCCAATCGGCCAAGCGCCCTCTGGGCGGCAGGCCGGCAGTCATGAATGACATGACGACCATGCGCCTCAGATGCCGAGCACGGTAGAACGAACAGGCACGCTGCAAGTAAGCATCGGAACAGCGCGCGCGGTCATAGGCCTCGCCCCCACCGTTCGCCGCGTAGTAGGCGTAGGCCAGCTCGTCGTCCTCGCTCTCCCGGGCCCGCCCGAGCGCCACTAGGGCGCGGCGAAAGCGGCCCATGCCCTCGCGCTCCAGGTAGCGGTTGAGGTAGGAATAAAACAGTTTGTAATGGCGGAACTCGTCGCCGGCGATGTTGCTGCAGATCGCCCGCAGGACCGGCTCCTCGGCGGCCTCGGCCAAGGCGGTGTAGTAGGACGAGGTTCCGATCTCCACCATGCAGCGCGCCACCAGCTCGCCCGAGCGCGAGCCGCGCACCGAGGCGGTCGCCTCCAGGGGCAGTCGGTAGCCGGCCAGGAACGTCTGAAAACTCGCCTCGAAGTCGAAGCTCTCGTCGGCCATTTCGGCCCAACGGCCCAGCGCCCGGCCGTGCCTGACTTCCTCGTTGGCCCAGGCGCGGGCGGCCGCCTGGAATTCGTCGTCGTCGCTGAACACGTTGCACAGGTAGGTGGCGTAGTCGCCGCCGTTGTATTCGACGAGGCTCGCAGCCTTGACCAGCTTGAGAATGTCCGGATCGACCTTCCGGGCATCGAAGAGATGCCAGGGAATGTCATCCAGGGTCCAGTCTCGGATGGACCGGGTCCTGCTCATCTGCCGCACGTCCTCTCGACCAAATCGCAGGTCATGTCTAACTATACCCAATCCACCTCGCTGCCGGCAATCGAGCCCGCAAATCCTAATCTCGTGACGGATTCGGCCTCAACCGGACGCGGCTGCCAGCATGGCTTCGGCCACTGCGATCTGCCGCTCGGCGTGATCGCGCTCGTGCTTGTCCTTGGCATCGGCCAGATCGTCCCGCGCGTCCCGCAGTTGCTGATCGGCCTCGGCGCGATCGATATCGGAGACCGGCACCGCCTGCTCGGCCAGCACGGTACAGCGGGCCGGCGTGACTTCGGCGAAGCCGCCCGACACGAAGATTTGCTCGGTCACCTTGCCGCCGTTGTACACCTTGATGACGCCCGGGCGCACCCCGGAGATCAGGGGCGCGTGCTGGTAGAGAACGCCGAAATCGCCCTCCTCGCCCGGCACCACCACCATCTCTACCGGCTCGGAGAGCAGCAGCCTCTCCGGTGCGACCAGCTCGAACTCGACCTTGCCCTCTGCCATCCGGCTCGTCCCCTCAGGCCGCCTCGGCCGCCATCCTCTTGGCCTTCTCCACGGCCTCGTCGATGGTCCCCAGCATGTAGAAGGCGGCTTCCGGCAGGTGATCGTATTCGCCCGCCACGATCCCCTTGAAGCCGCGAATGGTCTCTTCCAGGGGCACGAAAACGCCGGGCGTCCCGGTGAAGACCTCGGCCACATGGAACGGCTGGGACAGGAAGCGCTGGATCTTGCGCGCCCGGGCGACGGTCAGCTTGTCCTCTTCGGAGAGCTCGTCCATGCCCAGGATAGCAATGATATCCTGCAGCGCCTTGTAGGACTGAAGGACGCGCTGCACCTCGCGCGCCACGTTGTAGTGTTCCTCGCCGATCACGAAGGGGTCCATCATGCGGCTGGTCGAATCAAGTGGATCCACGGCCGGATAGATGCCTAGCTCGGCGATCTGGCGCGACAGCACCGTGGTCGCGTCAAGATGCGAGAAGGTGGTCGCCGGCGCCGGGTCGGTGAGGTCGTCCGCCGGCACGTAGATCGCTTGTACTGAAGTGATCGAGCCCTTCTTGGTGGTGGTGATGCGCTCCTCCAAGGTGCCTAAGTCGGTGGCCAGGGTCGGCTGATAGCCCACCGCCGAGGGAATGCGCCCCAACAGCGCCGAGACCTCGGAGCCCGCCTGGGTGAAGCGGAAGATGTTGTCGACGAAGAACAGCACGTCCTGGCCTTCCTGGTCGCGGAAGTACTCGGCGACCGTGAGGCCGGTCAGGCCGACCCGCGCGCGGGCGCCCGGCGGCTCGTTCATCTGGCCGTAGACCAGCGCCGCCTTGGAGCCGCTACCGTCGAGCTGGATCACGCCGGACTCGATCATCTCGTGATAGAGGTCGTTGCCCTCGCGGGTGCGCTCGCCGACTCCGGCGAAGACCGAATAGCCGCCGTGCGCCTTGGCGATGTTGTTGATCAGCTCCATGATGATGACGGTCTTGCCGACGCCGGCGCCGCCGAACAGGCCGATCTTGCCGCCCTTGGCGTAAGGCTCCAAAAGGTCGACCACCTTGATCCCGGTCACCAGGATCTCGGCCTCGGTGGACTGATCGACGTATTCCGGTGCGGCCCTGTGGATCGGCGAGCTCATATCCGTGTCGACGGGCCCGCGCTCGTCCACCGGCTCGCCAATCACGTTCATGATGCGCCCCAGAGTTCCGGGTCCCACCGGCACCGTGATCGGCTCGCCGGTGTCGGTCACCTCCTGGCCGCGGACCAGGCCCTCGCTGGAATCCATGGCGATGGTGCGCACCATGTTCTCGCCTAGGTGCTGCGCCACCTCCAACACCAGGCGCCTGCCTTCATTGTCGGTTGTCAACGCATTCAGAATGGCCGGTAGGTCGCCGCTGAACTGAACGTCGACCACCGGGCCCATCACTTGCGTGATACTGCCGACCAGGTTCTTTGCCATGGATTCTGCTCCTCAGGTGCTCTCCCCGCTCCAGGGACCTCCGCGCGCCGACGGCGCCTAGAGGGCCTCCTTCGCGGATATGATCTCGATCAGCTCTCTGGTAATCACGGCCTGCCGCGTCCGGTTGTAGATCAAGGTCAGGTCGTTGATCATGTCGCCCGCATTGCGGGTCGCGTTGTCCATTGCCGTCATGCGAGAGCCCTGCTCGCTCGCATTGTTCTCCAGGATGCCCTTGTAGATCTGCACCGCCAGATTGCGCGGCAGCAAGGCCTCCAGGATCTCCTCCTCGGAGGGCTCGTATTCGTAGCTGGCCTTTTGCCCGCCGCCGGCCTCGGCGACCTCCTCGTCCTCCGCAGCGGGAGCGAAGGGAATCAGCTGCTGGCGCGTAACGATTTGCGTGATCGCCGACTTGAACTCGGCATAGATCAGGGTGCAGACGTCGAACTCGCCCCCCTCGAACATGCGGGTGATGCGCTCGGCAATGGCTTCCGATTTTTCGAAGCTCGGCCGCGGCTTGGTGACGTCCTCGATGGTGTCGATAATCATGTCGCCGTACTGGCGGCGCAACTGATCGCGTCCCTTGCGCCCGACGCAAATGATCTTCACCGTCTTGCTATCCTCCAACAGGCTTTCGATCAGCTGACGGCTGTCGCGCACGATGTTGCTGTTGAAGCCGCCGCACAGGCCCCGGTCGGCGGTGCCGACCACCAGCAGATGGACTTCCTGCTTACCGGAGCCGGCGAGCAGCGCCGGCGCCCCGGCCTGGCCCACCGAAGCCGCCGCCAGAGATCCCAGCATGCGCTCCATACGCTCGGCATAGGGCCGCGCCGCCTCCGCCTGCTCCTGGGCGCGGCGCAGTTTCGCCGCCGCCACCATTTTCATGGCCGAGGTGATCTTCTGCGTCGCCGTGACGCTGGCGATGCGGACTCTCAGGTCCTTGAGGCTCGGCATGCCGGTTTATCCGTCCTGTCCAGGGTGGGGTCCGCTCGCGCTCGCCGCCACGTTGCTCACGCGAAACTGGCCGCGAATTTGTCCACGAACTCCTTGAGCTTGGCTTCCGTCGCGTCGGAGATCTCGCGTTCGGTGCGAATGGTTTCGAGCAGGTCCTCACCGTTAGCACGTACCTCGGACAAGAGCCGCTCTTCGAACTCGGTGACCTTGGCGACCGGCAGCTTGTCGAGATAACCGCGGACGCCGGAATAGATAGCCACCACCTGCTCCTCGACCGGTATCGGCCGATACTGCGGCTGCTTCAGCAGCTCGGTCAGCCGCACGCCGCGCGCCAAGAGGCGCTGGGTCGACGCGTCGAGGTCCGAGGCGAACTGGGCGAAGGCCTCCATCTCGCGGTACTGGGCGAGTTCCAGCTTGATCGTGCCGGCCACCTGTTTCATCGCCTTGATTTGGGCCGCCGAGCCGACGCGGGACACCGACAGGCCGACGTTCACGGCCGGGCGGACACCTTTATAGAACAGGGCGGTTTCCAGAAAGATCTGGCCGTCGGTGATGGAGATCACGTTGGTCGGGATGTAGGCCGAGACGTCTCCGGCCTGGGTCTCGATGACCGGCAGGGCGGTCAACGAGCCGGCACCATGATCGTCGTTCAACTTCGCCGCGCGTTCGAGCAGCCGCGAGTGCAGATAGAAGACGTCGCCCGGATAGGCCTCGCGTCCCGGCGGCCGGCGCAGCAGCAACGACATCTGGCGATAGCTGACCGCCTGCTTCGACAGATCGTCGTAGAAGATCACCGCATGGCCGCCGTTGTCGCGGAAAAACTCGCCCATGGTGCAGCCCGTGTAGGGCGCGAGGAACTGAAGCGGCGCCGGCTCGGAGGCCGTCGCCGCCACGATGATCGAGTACTCGAGGGCGCCGTGGTCTTCCAGGGTCTTGACGAACTGGGCGACGCTGGAGCGTTTCTGGCCGACGGCCACGTAAATGCAATAGAGCTTGTGCGAATCGTCGTCGCCCTGGTTGATCCCCTTCTGATTGATGATGGTGTCGAGGGCGATGGCCGTCTTGCCGGTCTGGCGGTCGCCGATGATCAGTTCGCGCTGACCGCGGCCGACCGGAATCAGACTATCGATGGCCTTGAGACCGGTCTGCATCGGCTCGTGCACCGATTTGCGCGGAATGATACCGGGCGCCTTCACGTCGACGCGGCTGCGCTCGGTGCTCTCGATCGGCCCCTTGCCGTCGATCGGGTTGCCGAGGGCGTCGACCACTCGGCCCAGCAGGCCACGGCCCACCGGCACGTCGACGATGGCGCCGGTGCGCTTGACCGTGTCGCCTTCCTTGATGTCCCGGTCGTCGCCGAAGATCACGATGCCGACGTTGTCGGTTTCCAGGTTCAAGGCCATGCCCTTGATGCCGCCGGGAAACTCGACCATCTCGCCGGCGCGAACGTTGTCCAGGCCATAGACACGGGCCACGCCATCGCCGACCGACAGCACCTGACCGACCTCGGCCACGTCGGCTTCGGTTCCGAAACTCTCGATCTGCTCCTTGAGGATTGCAGAGATTTCTGCGGCGCGGATGTCCATCAACCAGACCCCTTCATGGCCAATTCCAGTCTTTGCAGCTTGCTGCGCAGGGAAGTATCGATCATGCGACTGCCGACCTTGATGACGAGGCCGCCGATCAGGCCCTTATCGATCTTCAGGTCCATCTTGACCTTACTGCCGATCGCCTGGCGCAGCGCCGTCAGCAGCGCGTCCTTCTGGATTTCCGAGAGATCGTATGCGGCCATCACCTGGGCGGTGACCTCGCCGCGCCGGTGTGCCAGCTCGGCAAGAAACGCGTCGATCATGCGAGGCAGGGCGAAGAGCCGGCGGTTGTGCGCCACCACCATCACGAAACGACGAGTCAGATCGCCGGCGGACGCCTTGTCGAGAATGGCCGCCATGACCCTGGTCTGATCTTCGCGGCCGTAAAGCGGACTGCGGATGAAGCGGCGCATGTCCTCGCTTTCGGCGATCACGCGCTTGAGGGCGCTCAGCTCCCCGGCCACCTGGTCCAGCGCCTTTTGCTCGTCCGCCAGCTCGAACAGGGCCGAAGCGTATCGCCCCGCCAAGCCGCTACCAGCCGCTTCGTCGCTTGCCAAACCTGATCCCCCCTACGATCCCCGGGCGTCGATCGAGAGTCCCGAACCAGTCTCGATTCGTTACCCGCCAATAATTTTCGATGGCCCCCTCTCCCCACGCGCGGCGTGTGGTATCACACAGCCCTAGGCGTTGCAAGACGCCCTCAACCGGCCCTGGAGGCCACCTCATTCGGGGCATTCTAGAGCGGTTGGCGCCCTATTGCCAGCCGGGTCGACGGGGTCATCCGGCCTCGCAGGAACCGCCATTTCACTCAAAGGAAGCTGTAGGGATCGATATCGATGCGCAACCGCACCGCGGCCGGCAGCTCGACCCGACCAAGCCAGGCGGCGATGACCGGTTGCAGCGCCTGGGAGCGCGCCGCGCGCAATAGGAAGCGGCGCCGGTGTTGGCGGCGCAAAACGGCGAGCGGTGCCGGCGCCGGGCCCAGCACCTCGAGATGGGCGCCCCGGGGGGCGGCCCGCGCCAGGGCGGCGCAAGCCCGGTCCAGCAGGCCTTCGTCGCGGCACGACAGAACGAGCGCCGCCAGCCGGCTGAACGGGGGCATGCCGGCCGCCTTGCGGGTCTCGGCTTCGCTCTCCAGGAAGCGGTCCCGCTCGCCGGTCGCCAAGGCCTGCATCACCGAATGCTCGGGATCGTAGGTCTGAACCAGGGCGCGGCCCGGCCGCTCGGCCCGCCCGGCGCGGCCCGCCAC
>CALJXB010000092.1 GCA_937974415.1 uncultured Kiloniellales bacterium | reverse complement strand
GTCCGGCCATATGGCGGTGCACGCCCTGGAAGAGGTCTACGAGCAGATCCGGGCCGCCGGCACGACCCTGGTATTCGTGAACACCCGGGCCCAGGCGGAGATCGTGTTCCAGGAGCTCTGGCGCCTCAATGCCGACGGCCTCGCCATCGCGCTGCATCACGGCAGCCTCTCGGCCGAGCAGCGCCGCAAGGTGGAGAGCGCCATGGCCCGGGGCGAGTTGCGGGCCGTGGTGGCCACTTCCTCCCTCGACCTGGGCATCGACTGGGGCGCCGTCGACCTGGTGGTGCAGGTCGGCGCGCCCAAGGGCTCGGCCCGGCTGCTGCAGAGGATCGGCCGGGCCAATCACCGGCTCGACCAGCCGAGCCGGGCGCTGCTGGTGCCGGCCAACCGCTTCGAGGTGCTGGAGTGCCGAGCGGCCACCGCGGCGGTGCGCGAAGGCACCCTCGACGGCGCACCGCCCCGGCCCGGCGGCCTCGACGTGCTGGCCCAGCATATCCTCGGCATGGCCTGCGGCGGACCCTTCACCGCCGACGGGCTCTACGCCGAGGTTAAATCCGCCCAACCCTACGCCGAGCTTTCTCGCGCGGAGTTCGACGACGTGCTCGACTTCGTCGCGACCGGCGGCTATGCGTTCGGCACCTACGACCGTTTTCGGCGCCTGGCCCGCGACGACGAGGGCCAGTACCGGGTCGCGTCGCAAGCCCACGCCCGGCGCTACCGCATGAACATGGGCACCATCGTCGAGGCGCCGACCATCCAGGTGCGCCTCAAGCGCGGCCGGGTACTGGGCGAAGTGGAGGAATACTTCGTCCAGGCCCTGGTGCCCGGCGACAGCTTCATCTTTGCCGGCCAGCTCTTGCGCTTCGAGGGCCTGCGCGAGACCTACGCCGAGGCAAGCCGTGCGGCCGACGGCGACCCCAAGGTGCCGGCTTACATGGGCGGGCGCCTGCCGCTCAGCACCCACCTCGCCGAGCGGGTGCGCGGCCTGCTGGAGAGCCCGGCGGCCTGGCGCGACCTGCCGCCGAACGTGGCCGAGTGGCTCCGGATCCAGCGCTGGCGCTCGGTGCTGCCGCCGGCCGACGGCCTGCTGGTAGAGACCTTTCCGCGCGGCAACAAGCAGTTCCTGGTGGCCTATTGCTTCGAGGGGCGCAACGCCCATCAGACCCTCGGCATGCTGCTGACCCGGCGCATGGAGCGCGCCGGCCTCGGGCCCCTCGGCTTCGTCGCCACCGACTACGTGCTGGCGGCCTGGAGCCTCAAGGCGGCCGAGGACGTCGACAGCCTGTTCGCCGAGGACATGCTGGGAGACGACCTGGAGGTGTGGATGGCCGAGTCCTCCATGCTGCGCCGGACCTTCCGCAACGTGGCGGTGATCGCCGGGCTGATCCAGCGCCGCCGGCCGGGCGGCGAGCACAGCGGCCGGCAGGTCACCTTCAATGCCGACCTGATCTACGACGTCCTGCGCAAGCACGAGCCGAACCACGTGCTGCTGCGCGCCACCCGGGCCGACGCGGCGGGTGGCCTCACCGACATCCGCCGCCTGGCCGACATGCTGCAGAGGGTGCAGGGCAAGATCCGCCACCGGGCCCTCGAGCGGGTCTCGCCGCTCGCCGTGCCGGTCTTGCTGGAGATCGGCAAGGAGCAGGTCTACGGTGGCGCCCTCGACGAGCTCCTCGACCAGGGCGCTCAGGCGCTGATCGCCGAGGCCACGGAAGAGATCGAACAGGCGGAGCTGCCTCTATGAGTCAGGGGAAGGCGAAAAACGGTGCAGCCGAGATCCGCCTGAACGGCGCGGCCCTGACCGCCGACCCCTCGGGGGTGCTGCTCTGGCCAACGCGGCGAACCCTGGTGGTGGCGGATCTGCATCTGGAGAAGGGCTCGGCCTTCGCCGCCCGCGGCCAGCTATTGCCGCCCTACGACACCCGGGCGACCCTCGAACGCCTCGAAGCCCTGATCGCCAAGCACCGGCCGGAGCGGGTCATATGTCTGGGCGATTCGTTCCACGACGGCGAGGCCGGCGGGCGCCTGTCACCCGGAGACCGCGAGAGGCTGAGGCGCCTGACGGCGTCTTGCGACTGGGTCTGGATCGAAGGCAATCACGACCCCGAGCCGCCGGACGATTTGGGCGGCCGCATCGAGGCCGAGCTGATCGACCCGCCGCTCGCCTTCCGCCACCAGGCCCGCAAGCGGGCCGCTAAGTCCCGTGGGATTTCAGGCGAGGTCTCCGGCCACTGGCACCCCAAGGCGGCGGTCCACCTGCCGCCCAAGCGCATCTCCGCGCCCTGCTTCGTGAGCGACGGCCGGCGCCTGGTGCTGCCCGCCTTCGGTGCCTACACCGGAGGCCTCAACGTGCTCGACCCGGCGGTGAGCGGCCTCTTCCGGCCCGACTTCGTAGTGCATCTGGTGCACCGAGATAAACTCTATGGATTTCCGAGAGATAGTCTCGTTTTCTAAGATAAATTCTTAAGTAATTTTTACTTCGCCCAGGCTCTCGTCGAGGATATCGAGCGCCCGGTCGAGATCGGCCCGCTCGATGGTCAGCGGCGGACTTAGCGTGAGGATGTTGCCCATGGTGATCTTGAAGCTGAGGCCGTGCTCGAGGCAGCGGTAGAAGACCTCCTCCGCCGCGTCGTTGGCCGGCGCCCGAGTCTCCCGGTCGGCGACCAGCTCGACGCCCATGAGCAGGCCCCGGCCGCGCACGTCGCCGATGACCGCGTGGCGGTCCATCATGGCGTTGAGGCGTTCGAGGGCATGCGCGCCCAGCTCCGCGGCCCGAGCGACCAGGCCTTCGTCCCCGATGATCTCGAGGGTGGTGAGGGCCGCCCGGGTGGTCACCGGGTTCTTTTCGTGGGTGTAATGGCCGAGGGCCCAGGCCTCGGCCACGTCCAGCTCGGGCCGGCAGAGGGTGGCGGCGATGGGCAGGATGCCGCCGCCGAGCGCCTTGCCCAGTACCACGATGTCGGGCACCACGCCCTCGTGCTCCGAGGCGAAGAGCCGGCCGGTCTTGCCCAGGCCGGTGGGGATCTCGTCGAAGATCAGCAAGGTGCCGTGATCGTCGCAGGCCTGGCGCACCGCCGGCCAGAAGCCGGGCGGGGCGACGTAGGGCACGGCGCGCATGGGCTCGGCGACCACCGCCGCCACGTCGCCCTCCTTCTCCAGGACCGTGCGGATGAGGGCGGCGCAGACTTTGCCGCAGTCCTCGGTATGAGGTTCGCGGGCAGAGTGGGAATAGCCGAAGGGGTTGCGGTAGCAGTCGTAAACCGGCACGTGCTCGCTGCCGGCCAGCAGCGGCCCCGCGGGACCGGAGCGGAACAGCGCCTCGCCGCCGACGCTCGCGGCCCCGAAGCCGGCGCCGTGAAAGGCGTCCCAGAAGGAGACGGTCTTGAAGCGCCCGGTGGCGCCTCGCGCGACCTTGAGGGCGATCTCGATGGCGTCCGAGCCGCCGGTCGCGAACAGCACCTTGGAGAGCTCGCCGGGCGAGGCCTCGGCCAGCTTGCGGGCTAAGGCGACGGCCGGCTCGCAGGCGTAGCGCCGCGGCGCGAAGGAGAGCTCGTCGAGCTGATCCTTGATGGCGGCGATCAGGCGCGGATGGCCGTAGCCGATGTGGTGCACCGAGTTGCCGTGGAAGTCCATGAAGCGCCGGCCTGCCAGATCCTCGATCCAGATGCCCTCGGCTGTCTTGATCGCCGAGAGGCAGGGAGTCGAGACCGACTGGTGCAGGAAATAGCGGGCGTCCTCGGCGAGCAGGGCGTCGGTTTCGTCGTGGGCCGACCGTTCGGCCCAGCGCCGACGCAGGGCGGAGAGGTTCGATTCCCCCTCCGCCTGCGCCGGCTTGGTGGGCGTACTTCGATTGGCCTCGGTCATGGCCGGAGCCAGATGGCTTACGGCTTCTCGCCCCGGGCGAGCCGCGTGTTGACATCCTCGATCACCGCCGGCAGCTGGTCGAAGGTGTCGATGACGTAGTGGGAGCCTGCCTTGCGCAGGGTCTCGCGGGTGAAGGCGAGGCGGCGCTGGATCTCCGCGTCCGACAGGGTCTTCTCGTGGGCGATGCTGTCCACGTCCATGTAGTTGCTGTAGCGCGCAATGCCGACGCCCCAGCAGCCGGCCTCGAGCGCCTCTCCGACGCCGGAAACCGTGTCGTCGACCTTGACCACCGACTGGATCGGGTGGACGTCGAGCATGTCGAGGTTCTTGTAGACCATGAAGGGCTTGGGCCGGGCGCCATGCTCGACCTCGTCGCCGGCGACCGAGGCGTCGGGTACGTAGCCCTGCTTTTTGGCATCCTCCTCGAGGATGTCGACCATGGAGCGGATGAAGCCGGTCGAGCTGCCGATCTTGATGCCCTCGGCCTGCAACTTCTGGGTGGTCTCGGCGACGCCGGGCAGGAGGGCGGTGTACTCGCGCAGGCACTCGAGCTGCATCGGCACGAAGTCGGCGAACATGGCGTCCACCTCGGCCTGGCCGGGATGATTTCCGTGCACACCCTTCCAGCGCTCGGCGATCTCCGGCACCTCGGTCAGCGCCTTGATGTGGAGGTCCTTGCGCAAGCCCATGGGCCCCCGCGCCTCGGCCATGGAGATCTCGACGCCGTGCTTCTTGAAGACGTCGACGAAGACGACGGCCGGGGCCAGCACGTAGGCGTCCGCCGTGGTGCCGCTCCAGTCGAGAATGAGTGCCTTGACCTTGCCGCGGTAGCCGCGGCTGTAAACGTAATCCGATGTCACGCCCATGTTGCTATCTCCTCTTGAATGGGTGTCTCGTTGTTGACTCTCTGCCTCTAGCCAGCGCTCAGGCGGCCGCGGGCGCGCAGCTCTCGACGGCCATGTCGGAGAGCAAGTCCTCGACGGCGGCCAGCGCGCCGCGCATCTGTTCCTCGCCCAGGCGGCCGATGCAGCCGATGCGGAACGACTCCGCCACCGTCAGCTTGCCGGGGTAGATGACGTAACCGCGCCGGCGCAGGCCGTCGTAGAAGTCCTCGAAGCGGAAGTGCGGGTCGGCCGGCATGTGGAAGGTGACGATGATCGGCGCCTGCAGCTCGGCCGGCAGCAGGGTCTGGAAGCCGAGCCGGCGCATGCCGTCGACCAGGATTTGGCAGTTGCGCCGGTAGCGGCTGCCGCGGCCTGCGACGCCGCCCTCGGCGGCATGGTCCTGCAGCGCCCGGTCGAACGACAGCAGGGTCTGGACCGGCGGCGTGAAACGCCACTGGCCGCTCCCCTCCATGAAGACATACTGGTCGTAGAGGTCGAGGCTGAGGGAGTGGGCATTGCCCTCGGTCTTGGCGAGCGCCTCGCTGCGGGCGAGGCAGAAGCCCACGCCCGGCGTCGCCTCAAGGCATTTGTTGGACGAGGCGACTACCGCGTCGAAGGGAACCTCGCGGGCATCGAGCGGCACGGCGCCGAAGGCGCTCATGGCGTCGATCAGGAAGGCGCGGCCGTGGCGTGCCGTGATGCGGGCGAGCTCCGCGATGGGATTGAGGATGCCCGAGGTGGTCTCGCAGAGGACCGCCGCCACGTGGGTGATGCCGGGGTCGCCGGCGAGCGCCTGGTCCAGGGTCTCGGGGTCGTTGGGCACGTCCTCCGGGGTCTCCTGCACCTCGACCTCGCGGCCCATGACCCGGCAGATCTTCACCATGCGCGTGCCATAGGCGCCGTTCACCAGGACCAGCACCTTGCCGTCCTTGGGCACGAAGCTGCCGAGCATGGCCTCGACCACGAAGGTGCCGCTGCCCTGGAGCGGGATGCAGACATGACTGCCCTGGCCATGGACGATGTTCACCAGATTCTCGCGGATGCGCCGGTTGACGGCGATGAAATGGCTGTCGCGCGAGCCGTAGTCGTGCAGCGCCGCCTGCTTCACCTCGAGGGAGGTGGTCAGCGGCCCCGGCGTCAGCAGCCAGGGATCGCCGGTCGGCGACAAGGAAACCTGAGGGTGGTCGGGAGGGCTGTTGGGATTGGTCATGGACCGGCACCTCGCTTTTCGGCCCGCCGGGCGCCGCCGAACGCGACGCCAGTTTGGCCAGCCGTGACCCCGACTTTATGACGGCCTCAGATCTATTTATCAAATCGATGTTAGTGATATATTATATAGGCCATGACTATAGGATATGCTCATCTCCGGGCGTTTCACGCGGTCGCCTCGGCCGGCGGCTATACCCGCGCGGCGCAGATGCTCAACGTCACCCAGCCGACCCTCTCCGGCCAGGTGAAGGCCTTGGAGGAGCGCTATGGGGTGCGCCTGTTCCAGCGCCGCGGACGCGGCGTCGAGCTGACGGAGCTGGGCCGCCAGCTGCACAACGTGACCCGGCGCCTCACCACGGTCGAAGCCGAGGCCGAGCAGCTGCTGGCCGGCGCTCGCAGCCTGACCGGCGGGCAGCTCAGGGTCGCCGCCGATGCGCCGACCCATGTCATTGCCCTGCTGGCTGCGTTCAGCCGACGCCATCCGGGAGTGCGGCTCGCCTTCAGCTTCGGCAACTCCGGCGAGGTCCGGGACTCGCTCCTGGCCCGGCGCAGCGAGATCGCGGTGCTGGCCGAGCTGGAGCCGGACCCGCGGATCTACGCGCTTCCGATCCGCCGCGACCGCCAGCTGGTCTTCGTCAACCGCGGCCATCCCTGGGCGCGGCGGCGCAGCCTGCGGCTCGAGGAGGTC
>CALJXB010000091.1 GCA_937974415.1 uncultured Kiloniellales bacterium | reverse complement strand
CCGGCAGATGGGCGCTGATCACGGCAGGTCGCCCTCCTGCTGCTCGATCTCTTCCTCCTCGATGGTGCCGTAGGCCTCGCGGATACGGACCACCAGCGCCAGGCCGAGGGCCATGGTGGCGACGCCGACGACGATCGCGGTCAGGATCAAGACGTGCGGCAGGGGATTGCTGTAAACCTGGTAGCGGTCGTCGAGGATCGGGGCGGTGCCGCCGTCCACCTTGCTCATGGTGATGTAGAGGACGAAGACCGAGACCTGGAAGATGTTGAGCCCGAAGATCTTCTTCACCAGGTTGCCCTGGGCGATGACGACGTAGAAGCCGATCATCATCAGCACCACGACGATCCAATAGTTATAGAGGCCGGCGAACGCCATGGCTCACTCGCCCCTCTCGCCCATTTCGCCCATCTCGCCCGTTTCGCCGATTTCACTGCGGCCGCGCCCGGCGAAAATGAAAAAGATCGTGATCATCGCCGAGGCCACGGTCATGCCGACGCCGAACTCGATCAGCAGAATGCCCAGGTGCTGCCCGTGAACCTGATCGTGCGCCAGCACCGAATAGTTGAGATAGTTGCCGCCGAGCAAAAGGCCGGCGACACCCGTGCCGGCGTAGAGCAGCAGCCCACCGGCCAGGGTGGCGCGGATGACGCCGCCGGGCGCAACCCGGCGCGCCTGGGCAACCCCGAACAAGAGGGCGTAGAGGATGAAGGCCGCGGCGAAGATGACGCCGGCCTGGAATCCGCCGCCGGGCCCGAAGTCGCCGTGAAACTGGACGTAAAGGGCGAACAGCATGATCGGCGGCATTAGCAGCTTCGAGCTGACGCGCAGCACCGCCTTCTGCTTCATTCCGCCGCCTCCCCGTCGCCGGCGACCGTTCGGCGGTCGCCTTCGTCTTGACCACTCATGCGCCCCTCGGGCCGACGCCGCCGCGACCGGCCGAGCAAAACCAGGACGCCGCAGGCTGCCGTGAAGATCACCGTCACCTCGCCCAGAGTGTCGTAGCCGCGGTAGCTCGCCAGAACCGAGGTGACGATGTTGGGGACCCCGACCTCGCGCCCTGACTCCTCGATATAGCGGGGCGCGACGTGATGGTGGATCGGCGCGTCGGGGTCGCCGTAGTCCGGCATGTCGAGGGTGGCGTTGATCAGGACGGCGCCGGTGATCAGCACGACCAGGAAGGGCCCAATGAAACCGCGTTTCGACGGCTTTTCGTTGACCACCCCGATCAGCCCGAGGGTCGCCAGGCCGAGGACGGTGGCGATGCCGGCGCCGACGGCGGCCTCGGTAAAGGCCACATCGACTGCGTCCATGACGACATAAAGAACCGCCGCGGTCAGGCTGAACATGCCGGACAGCATGACCACGGCGAAGAGGTTGCGCAGGAAGATATAGGCGAACCCGATCACCGCCATAAACGACAGCAGCACGATGTCGATCAGGGACTCGATGGCGGCTCTCCTTCCACATCCTTGCGGGCCCGGTCCTTGCGGGCTGCCTCCGGCTCCACGCCGCCATAGAGGCAGGCCCGCGCGAGGGCATGAGTCGTGGTCGGGCTGGTGTAGAACACGAAGAGGAGGATCAGAATCAGCTTGACCGTGATCAAGGTGAAGCCGGCCTGGAACATCAGCCCGACCAGGATCAAGCCGAGGCCCAAGGTGTCGATAATGCTGGCGCCGTGCATCCGGGCAAAGACGTCGGGCAGGCGCAACAGGCCCAGGCCGCCGATGAGCGACAAGGCGCCGCCAGCGAGTATCAGGGCCCAGCTGATCACGTCGGCCAGCAGCGCCATCACACGTCCTCCCAGTCGCGCTCTTCGTCCGCGCCGCCCAGGTGGGAGTACCTCACGTACTTGATGACCGCCACGGTGCCGATGAAATTGATCAAGGCGTAGACGATCGAGATGTCGAGGAACTCGGGCCGGTCGGTGAGAAAGCCGAAGGCCGCGATCAGCGCGACGGTCAGGGTGCCGAAGGTGTTGACCGCCAGGATACGGTCGTAGACCCTCGGGCCCATGACAGCCCGCGCCAGCGCCATGGCCATGACCGCGAGAATGGCGAGGCAGGCCACGCTGAACATCACGAGCCCCCCTCGAGCCAGGCGATCCGGCGGTCCATTACCCCGCTCTTCACGCCCTCCAGCCCAGCCGGGGTCAGCGCATGCACGGTGAGCTTGTCGTCCACCAGATCGATCGTGACCGTGCCCGGCGTCAGGGTAATGGAATTGGCGTAGATCACCCGCCCGAGCTCGCTGCGCTGCGAGCCCGTCACCGTAAAGACGGTCGGCGCAATCGCCATTGGGGAGGAGACAATGGCCTTGGCGACATCGATGTTGGCTAGGACGATCTCCTTCAATAGCCACGGCCAATAGACCAGCGCCCGCAGGATCAAATGAACCGGATGACCTTCCGGGTCAAAGACTTGCATTCGATAGGCGATGAAGACCACGAAGAGGACCGAGGCGACGCCCAATCCAAGCAGCAAGGGCTCGGTGAAGTAGCCCGAGAGCAACAACCACAGGAGCGAGAGGAAGACAGCAAGACTGGCAGCGCGAAGCACTCGACCACCCCCCGATCGGTAACTCTTCGTTCCACTTTTCCCGTTCAACACGGGCTTAGCCGCCGAGTATGCCGTAGGCGGCGGACCAGGCCAAGGGTTCTGGGCGTGCCGCCGAACCGCATATAATATTCCCGCAAAGGTAGCAGTCTTGCGGCTGGTCCGGGCGGCGGATAGGCTCGTCGCTAGCCATGCCACGGAGCGGAAAACCGCGCCATGACCGACCGATCCGACACGCCGGCGGCCCCCGCACCCCCGGAAGAAACGGCCGCACGCGCCTTGCCGCCCGGCGTCTGGGTCACCGGACTGATCGCGGTTGTCATATTGATCCTCGCCGCATTCGCATGGACTTAGGCGGGGCCGGCGGTGAACGGCTCGTACTCGAAGAGTCGTATGAGTGAGTGCCCGTTCGCGCGGGCAGGGCCTGCCGGCGTCCCTGCCCCGCCTGAAAGGAAACCATGGCGCGCCGCTTAACCCTCGTTGGCCTGTTTCTCGCAGCGGCCTTCCTTTTGGCTATCGGCGCTCTCGTGATCTGGCGCATCCCCATCGCCCAGTCCGCCCTCGACTGGGCGGCACAAGAGTTCGAATTTCCAGCGGCGCGGGCGACGGTCGAGCGCCTCGACTTGAACCGGGCCGCGGTGAGCGATCTTGCCGCCGGCGAGCGTGCGGAACTCTCGGTCGACAGCATCGAGATCGCGTTCCAAGTGCCCGAACTCGCCGGAGGAGAGATCGACTCCGTCGATGTCGCCGGCCTGACCCTCAAGCTAGACCTGCGGGAAGGCGCCGCACCTCTCGGAAGCCTGCAGCCACTGGTCGACCGCCATCGCCAGAGCAGCCCAAAGGACTCCGGGGCCGAAGCGCCGCCGCCCCGGCTGCCGGACCTGCGGCTTCGCGACGGCCGGGTCGAGGCCGAAACCCCCTATGGCCCGGCCAGCCTTGCCTTCGAGGGCGCGTTCGCCGGCAGCCGGACGGGGGACCGGACGCTCCGGCTCCGAGGCGATCTGGCTTCGGCGCCCGCACGGCTCTCCGTGGAACTGTCGGCCGGCGGCGATCCGCAAGGCCAGGCCGAGGCCCGGCTGGTGATCTCGGACGGCGCCGTTTCGCTGCCGGACGGCCTCCTGGAGCTGCGCGAACTCGCAGGCGACCTCAACGTCAGCCTCGAATCGGGACGGCCGAGCGCCGGCCACGGC
>CALJXB010000090.1 GCA_937974415.1 uncultured Kiloniellales bacterium | reverse complement strand
CGTACCAGGGAGGTCACCCGGGCGACCTCGTCGCCGTCGCGCTCGAGCATGCGGCGCTCGACGCCGGGCAGGGGCGAGGGCACCCACGGCAGTTGCGCGCTGTGGACCGTGGCGGGCTTGGTCAAATCGGCATTGATTTTCATGCTCTGTCTCCTGATCGGGGGCACGCGCGATGGGCGTCAGGCGGCGGCGCTCGGCCGGCGCGAGACCCGTTCGTGCCAGGCGTGCAGGCGGACGAGCTCGGACGGCACCTCGATGTCGATCGCCTGGGCGAAGTCGAGGGCGCAGAGCGCGGCGATATCGGCGACCGAAAAACTCTCGCCGGCGATGAAATCGCGGCCCGCGAGCTGGCTGTCCAAGAGGCGCAGGGATGCAAGCGCCCGATCGCGGCTCTTCTCGCCCCAGGATTTGTTCTGGTAGGTCTCGAGTGCGCCGAAGCCGGTGGTCGCGTGGTGGAAATAGGCGGCCGCGCCGCCCATCAGGCCGGTCTCGATGCGCCGCAGCCACATCTCGATGGTCGCCTGTTCCGCGGCCGTCGTCCCGAACAGCGGTGGCTCGGGCTGCGCGGCCTCGAAATAACGCGAGATGGCGGCAACCTCGCTGATCGAGCTGCCGTCGTCGAGCTCGAGCACCGGCACCTCGCCGAGCGGGTTCTTGGCAAGGAAAGCCTCGCCGCGCGCCGCGCCGGCCGCCACGTCCACCTGGATCCGTTCGACGCCCTCGATGCCTTTTTCGGCCAGGAAAATCCGTACTCGCCTGGGGCTGGGCAACCCCTCGTGCTCGTGAAGTTTCATCTGTCTGGTTTCCTTGTTGTCTATCTATCACTAGGTAGGTTCCCAGCAATATGGGCTTTCCTTTCGTGCTGTCAACCCCTATCTATCGGTCGATAGATATATTTGCCGGTGAGATGAACATGGCTACCCCGACAGGCAAGGCCGGCGAGATTCTCGACAGCGCCGAGAGACAGGCGCGGCGGCGCGGCTACAACGGATTCAGCTTTCGCGATCTGGCCGCCGACGTCGGCATCAAGAGCGCGAGCGTCCATTACCATTTCCCGACCAAGGCCGAGCTCGGGGCGGCCGTAGCCCAGCGCTACAGCGAGCGATTCATGGCGCATCTGGGTGACCCTGCAGATCCGGAGGTCGCGCCCGACGCGCTGCTGGAGCGCTACGTGGCGGCCTTCCGCCGCGCCCTCGTCCGGGACCGGCAGATGTGCCTCTGCGGTCTACTCGGTGCTGAGGTGGAGTCCCTGCCGCCGAAGGTCGCGGCCGAAGTCCGCCGCTTCTTCGAACAGAACGTCGCCTGGCTTGCCGCGGTGCTGTCGCGCCCGAACCGCGGCGCGCCAGGCAACGAACCTGCCGAGGCACGCGCGCTCGCGATCCTGGCCTTGCTCGAAGGGGCCTTGGTTGTCGCTCGAACCCTGAAACGAGATGCGGTCTTCGACCAGATCGCGGGAACCGTAACGTCGTTTGCCGCGCCCGACGGGTGAGGCCCATCGGCCGGAAAGATTCTTCGATTGCAAGCTCGCCTGGCCTGGCGCGCCGCGCTATGCTCGCGGTTTGCGCGCTCGCCGAACAATTGCCGAGGGGCGGCGCAGCTTTCGAAATGGCTGGTCGGCGATGGCGCGACGTCTCAAAATCGCTCTCTGGATTCTCGCTGCGCTCCTTGTCGGCCTTGGATCGGCGCCGTTCTGGGCCGCCCCTCTCATCGACTGGAACAGCCAGCGCCAGCGTCTGGCAGGGCTGCTGACGGAGGCCTTGGGGGTCGCGGTCGCGATCAAGGGCGACCTCGAGGTCGAGTCCCTGCTGCCGCGCGCCCAGATGTCCGTCGGTCGGGTCGAGCTGGTCTTGGGCGCGCCGGACGAGAGCACCACGGTCTCCGTCGAACGGGTTGCGGTCACTGTGAGGATGTGGCCGCTGCTGGACGGCATCCTCGATGTCACGAGCGTACAGATCGAGGGAATTCGCGCCGCCTATACCATCGACGAGCTTGGCCGCCACCAGTGGATCGAGAGACACACCCCGGGCCCCCACGACGGCGGCGACATGGCGGACCCGGAGGCCCCGGAAACCCGGGTGGCCCCGGACGCGAAACAGCCTTTCATCCGAGATGTGCGGCTCGGCGAGCTTCAGGTCTCGGACGCCGCGCTTGTCTACGACAACCGGATCACCCAGCAGACTCTGCGGGTGAGCGAGGCGAGTCTGCGGGCGACGCTGGCCTCGCTCGCCGACCCGCTCGAGCTTTCCGGCGAGTTCGACCTCAATGAGCGCCCGGTCGTCCTGACCGCGGCCCTCAATTCGCCGAACTCGCTGATCCAGGGCGAGGGTGCGCATCTGACCGCGGCGGTCAAATCGGCCCTGCTGCAGGCCAGCATGGACCTGGGGACCTGGCTCGAGCCGCACCTGGGCGCCAATGGGTCGATTGTCGTCGAAGCGCCCTCGGTCGGCCAACTCGCCGAATGGCTCGACCGGCCACTCGGTCAGATGGAGGACCCCGGTGCGCTGCGGCTGTCCGGCCGGGTTTCCAGCACCGAGACCCAGGCCATTCTGCATGCCTTGTCATTGTCGAGTGCCGATTGGGACCTCACCGTGAGCGGCGGGATTGTCTTCGACGAGGTTCCCACCCGCCTTTCTCTCAATATCGAGGGCGATCGTGTCGATCTCGACCGCTATCTTCCCAGACGGGCCGAGGCCCCGCGCCGCTTGCAGTTCGGACCTCCCGGCACGGGCCGGAAACGAGACGGGCTCGATGACCCGATCGACCTCTCCGTGCTGCAGGACTTTCAGGGCGAGATGCGCATCGCGCTGGAGGGCCTCAAGGTCCGCGACTTCGAGATCGGGCGGACCGCCTTTCGCGCCAGGCTGAAGGACTCCGTGGTCGACCTGGAACTCGGCGAGCTCAGCCTTTATGGCGGCCGGCTGCTCGGGCAAGTGAATCTGGATGCGGCCGGCGCCGAGCCCTCACTGGATGCCAAGCTGGCGATCGACCGGGTCGATCTGGACAGTTTCTATAAGGCCAGAAAGGAAAATCCGATCATCGGCGGTCAGGTCAACGGGGCCATCAACGTCACGAGCCGGGGTGGAACGCTACGGGAGCTGCTCGAGACTCTCAACGGCACGGTGCTCCTGGAACTCGACCCGAACCAGGACGTCGACCCCTCGGATTCGGTGATCTCCAAGGCCAATGTGCAGCTGATCATTCCGGAGCACGACGAGACCCCCTATCTGCTGGGCAAGCTGTTCTACGCCGGCGAAGCCATTACCTTCGATATCGGGACGGCGCCGCTGCCGAAGGTCGTGGCGGATCCCGGATTCGCGCTGGACGTTTCCGTCACGAGCGATCTAGCGACCTTGGCCTACAAGGGGGATGTCTATCGCTCGCCCATATTCAGCCTAAACGGCGATCTGAACGCCGATCTGCCCTCCGCGGGCCGCCTGGCGCAATGGCTGGGGGCGCCGCTGCCGCGGGACCCGGGCCCGGTAACCCTCAAGGCGTCCTTCGAGTCCGATGGGACCGAGGGTCACATCAAGGAGGCTTTCGTTCAGGGCGAGGACTTAAACGCCGAAGTGAGCGGCAGCTTCGATTTCTCCGGCGAGGTCTCGAAATTCAACCTCCATGCCAAGACCGGCGTCTTGCGGATCGACCGCTATTTGCCCGAGGCAGCGGCCGGAGAGGACGAGGCCCCGGCGAGCGATTCCGGCGGCCGGCGAACGGTCGTTTTGCTGGACGACTTATCCGACGAACCTTTGGACCTGGCGGCCTTTCGCCGGCTCGAGGGGCAAATCGCGATTGCCAGCGAGGGCGTGATCCTACCGGGCTTTGTCGTCGGGCGCGTCGCTTTGGGATTCCAGGTACAGGAAGGCTTGGCGAGCCTCGACATCGAAGAGCTCACCGTCAACGAAAGCACACTGACCGGCAAGGCCCGCTTCGACGGCCGTCAATCCGAGGCGGCGGCGGAGCTCGGTTTGAAGGGGAGCAAGATCAACCTCGATACTCTGTTGGGCCACAAGGCAGGCGAAGACCGACCGGGCCTCGGCACGGGCGATTTCTTGATCGCCGCCAAGACCAAGGGCGCCAGTCTAAAGGACTTGCTCGCTAACCTCACGCCGCTGGTCGATGTGAACCTGGCGTCGGTCGCCCTCGATGAGCGACAGAGCCTGGAGGAAGTGGCGGTCAAGTTCGAAAGCGATGGCCTCGCAAGCGAAATCCGGCTGTCCGG
>CALJXB010000089.1 GCA_937974415.1 uncultured Kiloniellales bacterium | reverse complement strand
GGTGCGCCAGCAGATCGCCGACTACGAGGCGGCCGGCTACGGGGCGCTGCCGGTGTGCATGGCCAAGACCCAGTACTCCTTCTCGACCGATCCGAGCCTCAAGGGCGCGCCCTCGGGCCACGTGGTGCCCTTGCGCGAGGTGCGGCTCTCGGCCGGGGCCGGCTTCCTGGTGGTGGTCTGCGGCGAGATCATGACCATGCCCGGCCTGCCCCGCGTCCCCGCCGCCAACTCAATCCACCTCAACGACCAAGGCCAAATCGAAGGCCTGTTCTAACGAGAAAGGAACAATTGAGTGGGCGATGACCGGACCTGACCTGACTTTGCTGGACGGCGGCATGGGCCGCGAATTGCAACGCCGGGGCCTCGCCGCGGTCAGCGGCGCTTGGTCCGCCGCGGCGCTGATCGCCCAGCCGTCGGTGGTGCGCGAAATCCACAAGGACTTCATGGCCGCCGGTGCCGTGGTCATCACCACCAGCAACTACGCCGTGGTGCCCTTCATGCTGGCCCGCGGCGGCCTCGAGGACCGCATGGAGGAGCTGCTCCTGGCATCGGTGCGCCTGGCACACGAAGCGCGCGAGGAGGCCGGCCGGCCCGGGGTGCGCATCGCCGGATCGCTGCCGCCGCTCGCTCAATCCTACCGTCCGGAGCTGGTGGGCGTGCCGATGGAGATCGAACCGCTTTACCGCCGCATCGCGTCCGTGCTGGCGCCGGGAATCGACCTCTTCCTCTGCGAGACCCTGTCGAGCAGCGCCGAGGCTCGGTGTGCCGCCAAGGCGGCGGCGGGCTTCGGCAAGCCAATTTGGGTCTCCTGGACCCTGGACGACGAGGTGACCGGCTGCTTGCGCAGCGGCGAAAGCCCCGGCGAGGCGGTGGCGGCGCTCGATGGCCTGCCGGTCGAGGCCTTCCTGTTCAATTGCTGCCTGCCGGAAGCGATCTCGGCCGCCCTGCCGGCCCTGCGGGCGGCCACGTCCCGCCCGGTCGGCGCTTACGCCAACGCCCTCACCGGTTTCAAATCCGACTACGAAATCGGCGGACAGTCGGGCGACGGCCGCGAAACGCCCGCCCGGGAGGACCTCGGCCCAGAGGCCTACGCCCGTTTCGCCCAGGTCTGGCGTGCCATGGGCGCCGATATCATCGGCGGCTGCTGCGGCATCGGCCCGGACCATATCGCGGAACTGCGCCATCGCCTGGCCTGACGCCCCCCGAACGCCGATACCGCCGCCGGACGGACCGAAGCGCATTTATCCACAGCAATCTCGCGATCGCCATCAACCGGCGCAAAGTGCCCTGGGCCGACTCGGGCGCGGTTTGCCATAGTGAACTCCAAACACGAAGCTCTGGGCGCGCAAGGAAGAGGAGGGTGCCATGTCCGGCAAGATCATCGCCATCGGTAACTTGAAGGGCGGCACCGGCAAGACCACCATCGCCGTCAATCTCTGCGGGGCGCTGGCCAACGGCGCCGGCCATCCGGTGGCCCTGGTGGACGCCGATCAACAAGCGAGCGCTTCGGCGTGGCTGTCCCAGACCGGCGAAGCCGGTTTGAGCTATCACGTCCTGCCCCTCGACTCTACGAGCAGCGCCCAGCGTTGGCTTCGGAACATTCGCGATCTCGCCGAGGAAAACGACTACGTCCTGATCGACCTGCCGGCGGACCTGGGTCCGGCGACCCAGGCGGCCGTCGCCAGCGCCGATCTGGTGGTCGTGCCGGTCACCCCGTCGCCACTGGACTTTCATGCCGCGGCGCAGGTGATCAAGCTGTTGCGCGGCGTCCGCGAGGAACGCAGCAATGGCCATCCGGCCTGCTTGCTGGTCGGCTCCAAAGTGGACCGGCGCACGGCGGTGGGCCAGGGCATCGAGATCGCCCTCAAGGAGTTCAAGGAGCCGGTTGGCCCCAGCGTGTGCCAGCGCGCGGCCTTCGTCAGCGCCGCCGTGCGCGGCGGCTGGGTCGGTGCCTACGCGGTGGAGAGTCCAGCCCGGGACGAGATCGCCGCCCTCGCCAAGCGGGTGAAGCGCGCGGCGGCCTGAGGCCGCCGGACTCGAGACAGGCGTCAGACCTCGTCGGCGCGGAAGCGGCGGTAGCGGGGCAGGGCGTCGGCCGTCTCGAACCAACCGAGTTTGTGCGACGTCCAGATATGGACCTCGGGCGCGAGCGTCTCCGGGTCGTCCAAGGCTGAGGTCGACACGTAAATCTCGTCCGGGAAGGCCTCGCTAAAAATTGTCAGCGAGGTGCCGCAGCGGTCGCAGAAGCCGCGGGTGACGCCGGGCGAGGAGGCGAAGCGCCCGGGCTCGCCCTCTGTGAAGCGGAAACCCGCCACGGGAATACCTGCCCAGGCCATGACCGGGGCGCCGCTCGCCCGCCGGCAGGTCTGGCAATGGCAGAACTCCAGCAAAACCGGCTCGGCGCCGATCTCGAAGCGCACCGCGCCGCAGCAGCATCCGCCGGCCCAGATCTTGGTGTCGTCGCTCATCTTCGTTCTCCCCTTCGCGCCCTGAAACAATTGAAACATTTTTCTCCTCGCCCGGACATTCCGGCGAAACCCGGTCGTCCTAGAAGTTTGCACGGACGCAAAGCGCCGGCCGACCCTTGGCGGTCGCGGCCGGCCCTGGAACGAAGGACACGACCATGACATCTGCCGCCCGGATCAAGGCACTGGCCGAGGAAACCGCCAGGGCCTTCGCCATCGATCCCAAGCTGGCCGCCGGCGGCGGCCGCACCCGGGTGCGCCGCACCGCGGGCCTCGCCTGCGAGATCGAGGACGGGCCCTGGCGACTCGTCTCCGACCTGCGGGAAGGCGCCGGCGGGGCGGGCGAGGGTCCGGATCCCGGGGTCTTGACCCGCGGCGCCCTGGGGGCCTGCCTCACCATGGACATCGTCACCTGGGCGGCGCGCTTCGACGTGGAAGTCGCGGTCGTCGAAGTCGAGGTCGAGTCCGCCATGGACGCCTGCGGCAATTACGGCGTCGATGAGGCCGTGCCGGCGGGCTACCAGGCGGTGACCTGCCGCATCACCGTCGAGAGCCCGGACGGGGAAGCGGCGGTGCGTCACGTGGTCGAGACCGCCGCGGCCCACAACCCGCGGCTCTACGACCTGAGCCATGCGGTTCCCGTGACCCGGGAGCTGACGGTCAAGCGGCCCGCAAGGATAAATGGCGTGGCAGGTGTCGTGAACGGAACAGCCACCCATGGGAGCGAGGGGGTGACCTTCCGGCCCGCCCGTCCGGAGGACTGCGGCGCCATCGCCGAGCTGTTCCTGATCGCCTCCGACGGCCTGGCCGCGTACATCTGGGGCCAGGTAGCCGAAGACGGCGAGTCCCCCTTGGAGACGGGCCGCCGGCGTTACGCCCGGGAGGGCGCCGCCTTCTCCTACCAGAACTGCCTGGTGGCGGAAGACAATGGCCGTGTGATCGCCATGCTCCACTGCTTCCCTATGCCGCCCAGGAACAAGGCTGAGGAGAAGTCGGCCAACGACAACACGGATGTTGGCGGCGAACCAGTCGACCCGGTGCTGCAACCCTATGCCGAGCTCGAGGACCCGGGCAGCCTTTACGTCTCCGGTGTTGCCGTTAGGCCCGAGCACCGCGGGCGCGGCATCGGCCGCCAGCTGATGGAACGGGCGCGCGCCCGGGCCGAATCCCTCGGCCTGTCGCGGGCCAGCC
This sequence comes from uncultured Kiloniellales bacterium, assembly GCA_937974415.1. Lineage (GTDB taxonomy): Bacteria > Pseudomonadota > Alphaproteobacteria > Kiloniellales > JAKSDN01 > CALJXB01. The sequence goes on along the minus strand of CALJXB010000089.1, from coordinate 807 downwards.
TGATTTGCTTCGAGGCCAACCAGGTGGCGCTACAGCTTTACCGGCGCCTCGGCTATGTGGAAGTCGACCGCCGTGCGATCGTGCCCCATCCGTCGCTGCACTACAGCGAGGGCGACGCGCTCCTGCTGGTGCGCGGCCTGGACTGACGCCCGGCTATTCCGCCCGAGCGCCGCCGCTCACGTCTTGTCGGGGGATGGGCGTTGACGGGCTGCGAGTCCTTTGAAAGACTGCCCCCGTGGCGGGAGGCAAAGGGCTTAGATGTATAGTGCCAATGTCAAGCGAGGTGCGCTGGTACTTGCTCTGACCCTTGTCGCCGTATCAATAACGACGGCGCCCGGTATAGCGGCAACCGAGAGCTTTTTATTGCCGCAAGGCCCCATCGCAGCGGGCCAGAAAGCACATCTGATCAGAGTGACCGCGATCACCATGATCGCGATCCTGCCGGTGCTGGTTTTGCTGCCGATCATTCTGATCCGATATCGCCGCAAGAACGCCAAAGCGGCCTATCGGCCAAATTGGGATTTCACTCTGGGACTGGAAATCCTGATGTGGGGCGTGCCATTTGCGATCATCACCGTTCTGTCGATCCAACTGTGGCAGTCGACATTCAAACTCGACCCCTATGCGCCCTTAAAGTCGGAGCTGCCGACCATCGACGTTCAAGTCATAGGCCTGGATTGGAAATGGCTGTTCGTTTATCCGGACTACGACATCGCCACTGTCGGGGAACTGGCCATCCCGACGGGGCATCCGATTTCGATGGACCTGACGACGGACACCGTCATGCAGTCGTTTTGGATCGCATCC